>JBCCIS010000058.1 GCA_039028155.1 Pseudomonadota bacterium | reverse complement strand
TCTCGCTTCTCCTTTGGCCAAACCCGCCTCCGGGCTTGGCCGGCGACAGGCGTGTGTTGCTTCGTGTTTCAATCTGGCCTTGAAACGCAGTCGTTACAAACGAGATAAATAGGCAGACATTTTAAGGAAAACTAAAAATGCCCGAGCGAATGCCATCGCTGGGCGCGCTCCGGGCCTTTGAGGCGGCGGCGCGCCACTTGAGCCTGACCCGCGCCGCCGAAGAGCTGCATGTGACGCCGGCCGCCGTCAGCCACCAGATCAAGGTTCTCGAGGACGACCTCGGTCTGCGCCTGTTTGACAGGGAGAACCGCCGGCTCTCGCTGACAACCGAGGCGCGCGCCGGGCTCGACGAGTTGCGGCGTGGTTTTGACCTGGTCACGGACGGTGTCCGGCGTATTCGCGAAAGCCGCGCAAGCCCGCTGCTGCGCGTGACATCGGAGACCACCTTTGCCGGCAACTGGTTGGTGCCACGTCTGGCTGATTTCCGCGCGACATGCCCCGATCTCGATGTACTGATCGATGCGTCGGACGGTCTGGCCGACTTTGAACGGGGCGGCGCCGACATCGGCATCCGTTGGGGCAGCGGCAACTACCCGGGCCTTACCGCCGAAACCATCTTCGGCGAGGAGACCGTCTTCCCGGTATGTCACCCAAACCTACTCAAAGGCGAGCATGGCCTGAGAGAGGCGGCCGACCTTGCACATCATACGTTACTGCACCTGGACTGGCCGATTCAGTACAGCCATTGGCCGAACTGGACCACGTGGCTGGCAGCGGCCGGTGTTGATGATATCGACGCAGCCCGCGGCGTGCGTTTTACGGCCCACAGCAATGCTATTCGCGCGACGCTTGAAGGTCAGGGCGTGGTCTTGGCCACGTTGTCACTGGTCGGTGACGACCTGCGTTCAGGCGCTTTGGCGCGCCCGTTCGATCTTTCGCTTCAGGCGGAGACCCAGATGTACCTCGTGTATCGGCCCGACCGCGCTGACGAACCGGCCATCAAGGCGTTTCGCGAATGGGTGCTCATGGCCGCCCAGGAGGCTCTCGCCGACTGGACCTAAGCGGTGCTAGCTCCGTGTCGGGTCGTCGCCGATCCTGACCAGTTGCTTGCCGAAGTTCTTGCCCTCCATCAAGCCGGCGAAAGCCGACGGTGCGTTCTCCAGGCCGTCGACGATGTCCTCGCGGTACTTGATGCTGCCGTCTTGCACCCACCGGGTCAGGCGCTTCAGACCCTCGTCGTAGCGATCGCGCCAATCGAACACCAGAAGACCGCGCATGGTCGCGCGCTTGACCAGGAAGTGGCGGAGGTTGCGCGGCCCCATCGCCTGTTCGGTGTCGTTGTACTGCGCAATCTGACCGCAAATGGCGACGCGGGCGCCGAGCGCCATGTTTTCGAACGCGGCGTCTGAGATAGGTCCGCCGACATTGTCGAAGTAACAATCGATACCGTCCGGGCAGGCGTCCGCCAGCGCCGTCGACATGTCCGCCGTCTCGCGGTGATCGATGCCGGCGTCGAAACCCAGCTCGCCGGTGATGAAGTCGATCTTGGCCTTGGAGCCGGCGATGCCGACCACGCGGCAGCCGCCAATCTTGGCAATCTGGCCGACAATGCTGCCGACAGCACCCGATGCGGCGTTAACCACCAGCGTGTCGCCGGCCTTGGGGCACAGCACGTCGAGCGTGCCAAAATAGGCGGTCAGACCGGGCATGCCGAGCACGCCAAGCGACGTCGAAATTGGCGCGGCGCTTGGGTCCAGTTTTCGCAGGTCGCGGCCATCGGCAAGCCCATGGGTCTGCCAGCCGGTATGCGCCGCGACAAAATCGCCTGGCGCAAATCCGTCGGTGTTGGAGGCCACGACCTCGCCGGCGACCTCGCCGACCATGACCTCGCCGATCTTCTGCGGTTCCGCGTAAGAGGGGCCCGGACGCAGGCGGCCGCGCATATAGGGATCGACGGTCAGGTAAATGCCGCGGACCAGCACCTCGCCAGGCCCAGGCTCGGGCATCGGCGCCTCGACGAGGTCGAAGTGTTCGGGGCCGGGTGCGCCGACCGGGTATTCCTTCAAGACGAGTTGGCGGTTGCTGTTGGCTGTCATGGTCCTCTCCGCTCTATCCTGTTGTATCGTTGTGCGAACCTTCTATTTGGCCGCGCCCGTCACCTTGTTGAAGTGCTGCAGGAAGCCGACCAAGGCTTCATCACGCAACGCGTTGAGCTCTGGCGTCGACCGGTCGCCCTGAAGTCGATCGCAGCCGCCGACCATTTTCTCAATCAGGCTATCGCTGATTGGCGGTGAGGGCAGGCGGGTCCAGTCGTCGGAGACGCTGGGGTCAAAGTGCTTGAGGAAGTGCCGCATGCCGCCTTCGCCCCCTGCCAGGTGGAACAACAGGCAATAGCCCATGATCGCCATGCGCGGCCCAAAACCGTAGACGATCGATTCGTCGATCTGTTCCGGCGTCGCTTCGTCCGCATCGACCATATAGAGGATCTCGTTCCACATGGCCTGCTGCAGGCGGTCCGCGATATGGCCCAACACCTCACGGTCCATCTTCAGTGGGTACTTGCCGGCATGCCGGTAGAATTCGACCGCCCAGTCAACGGCCGCCGGATCGGTCTTCTTGCCGCCGACGATTTCGACCAGGGGCATCAAATAGGGCGGGTTGAAGGGGTGCCCCAGCACCATGCGTGACGGGTTGTCCGACTTCGCCTGAATGTCTGACATCAGGAGGCCGGAAGTGCTGGAGCCGATCACCACGTCATTCGGCATGGCCCGGTCGAGATCGGCATAAAGCTGCTGTTTGAGGTCGATCCGCTCGGGCGCACTTTCTTGAACAAAATCAGAATTTTCGACTGATTCATTCAAGTCAGTCGAGAAGCTGACGCGCTCCCGCGATGCACCGTCGGCAAGCCCCATCTTCTCCAGGCTTGGCCAGGCTGCGTCGATGATGCGATGCATCTGGCCTTCGGCTTCGGCATTGAGGTCATAAACAATGACGTCGTAGCCGTGGGCAAGGAAGTGGGCGGCCCATCCAGCGCCGATGACGCCGGCGCCTACACACGTGACCTGGCGGACATCCGCAGGGTCGGGTCGTGACATCGCAGTTACTCCGGTTAGAGGGGGTCAGCCGGTGGCGCGGTCGAAATCGGCCTCGCCCTCGGCCAGATTGTTGGCGCGCTCACGTAACGCAAACTTCTGGATCTTGCCGGTCGCCGTTTTGGGCAAGGGTCCATAAACAATAGTTTTCGGTGCCTTGAAGGTGGCCATTTGAGCGCGGCAGAAGGCGACGATATCGGCGGGATCGGTGGTCTCGGCGTCCGGTTTCAAGGTCACGAACGCGCAGGGGCTTTCACCCCACTTCGCGTCGTCGCGCGCGACAACAGCCGCCTCCATGACCGCCGGGTGCTTATAGAGGGTATCTTCGACCTCCAACGAGCTGATGTTTTCGCCGCCAGAGATGATGATGTCCTTGGACCGGTCCTTAACCTGGATATAGCCGTCCGGGTGCATGACGCCGAGATCGCCAGAATGGAACCAGCCATCAGCCAGATCGCGTAGGGTGGCCGACGGGTTCATCAGGTAGCCGCGCATGACCGTGTTGCCGCGCAACATGATCTCGCCGATCGTCTCGCCGTCGGCGGGCACCGGCTCCATGGTCTCCGGGTCGGCTACCATGTAGCCGGCGACCATGGGGTGGCGCAGCCCCTGACGCGCCATCAAAGCGCTCAGCTCGTCGGCCGATTTGCCGTCCCAGTCATCCTGCTCGGCGGATATGAGCGCCGGGCCATAGGTTTCCGTCAGTCCGTAGAGATGAACGATCCTGAAGCCCAGTTCGCCCATACCGGAAATTACCGCGCTGGGCGGCGCCGCGCCGCCGGTCGCCATGGTGATGGTCTGTGGAAAGGCACGCCGGACCTCTTTCGGCGCGTTCAGGATCATGTTCAGAACGATCGGCGCGCCCGACATATGGGTGACATCGTGCTCGACGATCAGCTCGAAGATCTTCGCCGGGTCGACCTTGCGCAGCAGGATGTGTGTGCCGGCGAACGCCGTAACGCCCCAGGAATGGCACCAGCCGTTGCAGTGGAACATCGGCAGGGTCCACAGGTTCACCGTCTGGCCGGTGAAGCCCAGCATCATGCCGTTACCGATGGCGTTCAGATAGGCGCCGCGATGGTGCAGCACGACGCCCTTCGGATCGCCCGTGGTGCCCGATGTGTAGCACAGCGATATCGCCTGCCATTCGTCGTCGACCGGATCGAAGCGGGCGTCGGGATCACCGGTCTCCAGGAACGCCTCATACGTCGTGTCGCCGAATGAGGGATCGTTATCGGTATCGGGGTCGTCAATCGCGATGACGGTGATCGGTGCCGTGTGGTCGGCCAGCGCCTGTTTGACCGCTTCGGTGAACTCGCGGTCGACGATGATGACCTTGGAGCCGGCGTGGCCGAGCATGAAGGCGATCGAGGCCGCATCCAGCCGGAAGTTGAGAGCGTTCAGGACCGCGCCGGCCATGGGAACGGCGAAATGGGCTTCCAGGAGCGCCGGCCCGTTCTGGGCGATGATCGCGACCGCGTCGCCCTGGCCGATCCCCAGCTTGACGAGGGCGCTGGCGAAACGCCGACAGCGCGCCAGCATCTGGGCATAGGTCGCCTGGCGGTCGTTGTAGACCCACGCTGTTCGGTCCGGATAGACCAGGGCGGATCGCTCGACAAAGTCGACCGGGCTCAACGGCGCATAGTTTGCCGGGGTCTTTTCGAGATCAACTTCGAAGCGGTTCGACGGGTCCTTGCCTGCCACGCTTTTGCCCTCCCAGACGCTCAAGTGCGGCCGGATGCCCCCAGCCTTGTTCTCGTTGCTATGTACGCGGCGGCCGGGGCGGCTGCAAGAGGCGGTTGGTGAGTCGCCTCAACAGGAATATCGCGGTATATCATAGGTGTTCGGCGGGCCCTACGTGGGGTGACGGCGCTGCTTAGAGGCGGATGTGTGACGGAACTCTATCCCAGATATCTCGATAGGCTTTACCGCGGCGATCGCCTGGCCGAATCGGTCGATCCCCTGCCTTACCGGAACTATGTCTGGTGCCGTGTCATGACCGCCCTAGTCCTGGCGGTGCTGTTCCCGATCTATCTGCTTTATCGCGACGCGTTAACGATTGGTGAGTACGCCTGGTTCGCGGCGACAATCGCGGTCCCAATCGCGATGGTCCTTCTGTTGCGCGTGGCGCACAAGCTGTTCGCCGTCCGCATGACTGGCGCGCTCTTGATCACGGCGCTGGTCGCTTTCGGCTGCTGGGGTACCGGCGGCCTGACATCGTTCATGATGCCGCTGTTCCTATACGTTCTGTTGGAGGAGGTCGTCGCGGGCGACCGGCGCGGCATCGTCTTGACGGCTGCCATGGTGCTCGTGGCCGCTGTCATCTTGGGCTTGGCAGGCGGCAACGGCCTTTTGCCGGCCAGCGTGGTTCCCGAGCACCAGGCCGCGACGTTGTTTCTTGTTTCTTTGGTTCTGATGGGCCTGAACATCGTCATTGTGGCCCATGCGGCGACCGGCATCGGCGCGATCCGAGAACACGAAACCGCCGCGACGCAATCGCGTTACCGCGAACTCTTCCAGCAGGCGCCGATTGCCATCTGGGAAGAGGACTGGTCGAAGGCCAAGGTCGAAATCGAACGTCTACGTGACGACGGCATCACCGACTTCGACCTTTACTTCAAACTGAACCCAGAGGTCGTGAAGCAAATCGCCAACGACGTCGAGATCATCGATTTCAACGAGCAGACGGTTGACCTTTACCGTGCGCCTAGCCGCGAGGCGTTTCGCGCCATGGCCGAGATCGACTTTCGGACCGAGGACGAAGAGGTCGCGTTTCGCGATACGCTGACCGCGTTCGCGGCGGGGGACAACAGCTTCTTCGGGGAGGTCTGGGAACAGACCTACGACAAGCAACAGATCTGTGTCCGGAACACGGCGTTCATTCCCGATGTCTATGGCAACGATTGGGGCCGCGTGATTCACGCGCTTGAGGACGTAACGGAAGGCAAGGTCGCGGTCGAGGCGTTGCGTGACGCCAAATTGCGGGCCGAGCAGGCCAACGAGGCCAAGAGCCAGTTCATCGCCAACATGAGCCATGAACTGAGAACGCCACTGAACGCGATCATCGGTTTCTCCGAACTCCTACAGTCCGATATGGGCATCAACTTCGACCATGAACGGGTGCGTGAGTATGCCGGTGACATCAATGTCAGCGGCAAGCATCTGTTGGACCTGATCAACGACATCCTGGATTTCGCGCGGATCGAGTCCGGCCGCATGACCATCCACCGCAGTTTGATCGACCTGGAGGAAGTTATCACCTGGGCGGTCACCTTGGCGCGGCAGTCGGCGATCAACCGCTCGATAGAGATAGAAGTCAACTGCGACCCCCACATCCCGCAGTTCATGGCCGATGAGCGGGGATTGCGTCAGGTTCTGTTGAACCTGCTGACCAATGCCGTGAAGTTCATCGACCGCAAGGCGGGCGGGCTGGTTAAGGTCACTGCGAGCCACACCGTGGAGACGATCATCATTACCGTCTCCGACAACGGTATCGGCATACCCAAAGACAAGATCGGCACGGTCATGGAGCCGTTCGGCCAGGCAGACTCGACACTTGCCCGGCGTCACGAAGGGGCCGGCCTGGGCCTTGCCATCACGCGATCGCTGATCGATCTGCACGACGGTGAGATTGCCATCGAAAGCGAGGTCGGCGTCGGGACGACCGTAACGGTGCGTCTTCCCGCCGCCTTGAACGCCGACAGCATCGTCGACGTGGCGTGAGCGACGGCGGGGTCCGGCCCGAATCGGGCGGCGCCGGACTCAAGGGTATTCTCTGCATGGCGGCCGGTTGCGCGTTGGTCACCTTCAATGACGCGATCCTGAAATGGCTGACCACGGACATGCCGGTCGGCCAGATCATGTTCATTCGTGGCCTGTTCGTCTTCCTACCGGTATTGCTGCTGGCCTGGCATGAAGGCGGCCTTTATCGGTTGCGCGTGCGCAGTCCCCGCGGCCAAGCCGCGCGCGCCGCGATTGTCGTCACTGGCATGTTCCTGTTCATCACCGGTTTGAGCCTCTTGCCGTTCGCCGAGGCAATCGCGCTGACCTTCGCCAGCCCCTTGTTTGCGACCGCTCTCGCGGTTCCGTTCCTGAAGGAAAAGGTCGGCTGGCGACGCTGGACCGCTGTCGGCGTTGGCTTCGGCGGCGTGCTCGTGATGCTGCGGCCCGGCGAGGGCGCTCTCGCGCTGGCGGCGCTTCTGCCCTTGGCGGCGGCGGTGACCGGCGCGCTACGTGACATCGTCACCCGCCGCCTGAGTGTCTCCGACAGTTCGTCGTCGATCCTGATGGTCTCGACCATCGCGGTCACCCTATGCGGGTTGCTGACATGGCCCTTCGGGTGGCCGACCCCCACCTGGCTGGAACTGGCGCTTCTGGCACTTGCCGGCATGCTGTTGGGGGCCGCCCAGTACCTGATGATCGAGGCGGTCCGCTTGGCGGAGGTCGGCCTGGTCGCGCCTTTTCGCTATACCAGTTTGATCTGGGCATTCTTGATCGGCTTTGTCGTGTTCGGTTCGGTGCCCGATATCTGGGTTGTGATCGGCGCGGTCGTTGTCATGTTGAGCGGCCTCTACATCCTGCACCGCGAAGGACGTTTCGGCCGAAGGCCAAGTGTTCCCGATCGACCGGAGTCGGCGCCAATTGATCGAACCTGACAATAAACCGCTCGATCGCCTTGGCACGCGCATCTGTTTCGTCTGTAATGCCGCGACACGTTGCGGGTAGGGAGGTTCATGGGTCGGGTTGACGACAAGGTAGCGCTGGTGACCGGCGGCGGATCCGGTATCGGCGCGGCAACCGCGCAGATTCTTGCGG
The DNA here is from genome assembly GCA_039028155.1 of Pseudomonadota bacterium. Lineage (NCBI taxonomy): Bacteria > Pseudomonadati > Pseudomonadota > Pseudomonadota bacterium. The sequence continues at coordinate 19,645 of JBCCIS010000058.1, read as the reverse complement.
GCGAGGGTGCGCGCGTCATGCTGGCCGACATCGATGACAAGGCGGCGGCCGACGCGGCGGCGGCTATCGGTGATGGCGCGGCGTCATCGCGCCTGGACGTCACCAAGCAGGATGACTGGGACCGCGTCGTTGCCGAGACGCTCGACGCGTTCGGCGGCTGGCATGTTCTCATCAACTGCGCCGGTATCCTGCGACGTGGCAGCATCGAGGCGACATCTTTGGAGGAGTGGTATCAGGTCATCGACGTGAACCTGACGGGCACGTGGCGCGGCTGTCGGCTGGCCGTCGCGCACATGCGCGACAACGGCGGCGGATCGATCATCAATCTATCGTCGGTGTCCGGCATTGTAGGCGACGCTGACTTGTGCGCCTATGACACCAGCAAAGGCGGCGTGCGCCTGCTGACGAAGTCAATCGCCCTCTACTGTGCCGAGCGAAATCTGGGGATACGATGTAACTCGGTGCACCCCGGCGTCATCGAAACACCGATGGTGCACAACTATATCGCCGAAAGCGACGACCCCGTGCGCGAGCGTGAGACTTGGGATGGTTACATGCCCGTCGACTTTCAGGGGACTGCCGAGGATGTCGGCAACATGATCCTCTATCTCTCGGCAGACGAGTCCCGCCTGGTGAACGGCGCGGAAATGGTTATTGACGGTGGGACGACAGCAGGATGAGTGGACGGCTGAAAAACAAGGTCGCGTTGGTCACGGGCGGTGCATCCGGCCTAGGTCGGCAAAGCGCCGTTCGCATGGTCGAGGAAGGCGCCCTCGTTTGCGTCACCGACATCAACAAGGATCACGGTGAAGAGACCGCGGCCCTGCTTGGCGAGCGTGGTTTCTTTCTGGCGCATGACGTCAGCGACGAGGCCGCGTGGAAGCATGTCATCGATACGGTGCTTCGGCGCTTCGGCAAACTGAACATCCTGGTCAATTGCGCTGGTATCGGTCTGGAGAACGATTCCATCGGCGATTGTGACGACCAGGTCTGGAATGCCGTCATGGACGTCAACCTGCATGGCACGTTCCTGGGATGCCGGCTTGCGATCGAGCCGATGCGCCGCGCGGGCGGCGGCTCGATCATCAACCTTTCATCGGTGCTTGGACTGCGTGGTGGCTCGGACACATTGGCCTATTGTGCGAGCAAGGGCGCTGTCAGGCTGTTGACCAAATCCGTCGCGGTCTATTGCGCGACGAAGAGAACGCACGTGCGCTGTAACTCGATCCATCCGGGCTACATGCTGACCAATATGGTGCGTGACTATGCCGAGTACTTCGCGCAAGACGAGGCGATAGCGCTTACCGCCTTGCACCCGATCGGTCGCATGGGCGATTCCGATGATATCGCCCACATGGTCGTTTACCTGGCCAGCGATGAATCGACATTCGTGACGGGTTCGGAAATGGTGGTCGATGGCGGGTACACCGCGGGGTAGCAATGGACGACAGAACAACCGCAGCGACGCGTGAGGCTTGGGCGGGCCTGCGGACCGATATCGAATCCATGTGCACCGGCATCTGGGAGCATCCGGAGTTGCCGATGATGGAGTATCAGGCCGAAGCCGGGCTGTCGGCTTGGCTCGCCGATCATAAGTTCACGGTCGAGCGTGGCGTCTGCGGCATCCCGACGGCGTTCCGCGCGGTCTGGTCAAACGGCGAGGGGCCGACGTTGGGCCTGTTGGCCGAGTACGATGCCTTGCCGGGTCAGGGCAACCTGGCCGAACCCCGGCGCGCGCCCGATGGCCATCGCGCCGGCCATGCCTGTGGCCACAACCTGATCGGCGCGGCGAATGTCGGCGCGGCGATCGCCGTGCGCCATGTCATGGAGGCGCTTGGCCTGGGCGGAACGTTGGTCGTGCTAGGCACGCCCGCGGAGGAACTGCTATGGGGCAAGATCGCGATGTTCGAGCGCGGCGCCTTCGACGGCATCGACGCGCTCCTGACCAGTCACGGCGATCAGCAGAACGGTGCGATCTCGCGCCCCTGCCTGTCGTGCGTCTCGGCGGAGTTCGTGTTCTCCGGCGTCTCCGGCCATGGCGGGTCTAGGCGTTCGCAAAACGCCCTGGATGCGGCCGAACTGACGGTCCAGACGATGGAGCGTCTGCGCGCCCATCAGTACAACGATGCGATCATCGGTCACGTGTTGCGCGTTGCCGGCTTGATGCCCAGCATCACCTGCGACGAAGCACGCCTGTGGATCACGGTGCGCCACGAGAACTTCGAACGTGCCGAGGAGGTCTACAATCAGATCCTTCCCATGGCCGCGGACGCCGCGCGCTACACAAACACGGCGTTCTCGGAACAGTTTATCTCGGCGTCCCGCGGTTACCTGCCAAACCACACGCTGGGCCGTGTCCTGCAGACGCACCTTGATGTCATCGGGCCGCCCGCGTGGAGCGACAACGATGTGGCCTTCATGGCCGAGCTGTCGAAGGCCTGCAGCCCGCAGATGGATGTGGTGCTGGACCGGAAGACAAAGTTGCATACCGAGGGCTGCGATCCCTTCGGCCAGGACGATGGGGAGGCCAGCTGGTACATCCCGCTCGCGCGCGTCAACTGGGCAGAGCCCCTGGGTGTGCTGTTCCACAACTGGGCGACGACGGCGATGTCCGGCCACACCTCTGGCATTCAAGGCGGTCTGATGGCGTCTGAAGGCCTGACGCTGACGGCGATCGAGCTGCTGGGTTCGCCCGCCGTGATCGCGGAGGCCAAACAGGAGCTTGTCGAGCGCGTTGGCGGCCGCAAGCTGTCACCGCCTCGTTCCGGCGGCTTCGATCTGATGACGACTGCGCCGGAGACGTTCTGGGACGGCACCTGGCTTTCGGGTGACCGGTTGGCATCGTGACGGCGCGTGTCGTTCCGGAGGCGCCGATCCCGGTAACCGTGATCACCGGTTTCTTGGGCAGCGGCAAGACGACCTTGTTGCGCCATTTGCTTGGTCAGCGGGAATTGGCGGACGCTGCCGTCATCGTGAACGAGTTTGGTGACGTCGGGCTCGATCACCTTCTGTTGGAACGCGGTGATGAATCGACGCTTCTGCTGGATAGCGGTTGCCTCTGCTGCACGCTGCAGGGCGACCTGGTGACGACGCTGCAGAGTTTGCTGGACCGGCGAGTGAGAGGCGAGATACCCGCGTTCTCGCGCGTCATGATCGAAACGACCGGTCTTGCCGATCCAGGCGCGCTTATCCGCATGTTCTGGAGCGATCCGTTGCGCCTCTCGCGCTACACGTTTGATCGCACAATCACCTGCATCGACGCCGTCGCCGGTGTCGCGAGCCTGGCCAAGAGCCGGGAGGCGCGGCGCCAAGTCGCCTTTGCCGATGTTCTGGTCGTCACCAAAACCGATCTGAGCACCGCGGATGCCGTGATAGCCGAAGTCTTCGCGGTTAATGCCGAGGCAATAATCGTCACGGCAACCATGGGCAATGTGCCCGTCGATGTCTTGCTCGCCATGCACGGCCGTGCAGAAGCCCCAGGACTTGATGGAGATTCCGCCCCGTCAACCCATCGGCTCAGTGACATTGTGACGGTTTCATGTACGCACCATGAGGCGGTGGCGTGGGACCGGCTTGAACATGGTTTGGCGGAGCTGATTGCGCGTTTTGGCGCCGATCTTCTGCGCCTGAAAGGTCTGATTCTTGTGGACGAGGTGGATGGACTGGTGCGTATCGACGCCGTTCAGGGGTGTTTCCACCGGCCTGCTGTGACGGACATGCCGTCCCATGAAGATGGTGCCTCGCACGTCGTTGCGATTGCCCAGTCCGTCGACGAGGTGCAGTTGCGTCGCGATCTCAAGAGTCTGTTTGATCTTTCGGCTGAGCAAGTACTCCATACGGCATAGCTGCTTTGTCTTGACCCCGACGGTGAATGTCGTCAAATGCGTCGCGGAGGGACGCGGTCATGAGTTTGTGCTGGTGGGCATACCGGCAACGAGGTGGTGTTGAACCTTCAAGATAAAAAGAAGTCATCGTCGGCGCGAGCAGACGACGAGCAGCAAAAAGAAATCGAACTGAAGCTGCGTACGGACGCCGAAGGCATGGCGATCCTGCTGGAAACGCCGCGACTGATGGCGGCGGCGCGTGACGGCAAACGCACGCACATGCATGCGGTCTATTACGACACGCCCGAGATGACGTTAAACGGTCGCGGCGCCTGCTTGCGTGTGCGCGACGAAGACGGGCGTTTCGTTCAAACGGTGAAGTCGGCCGGGCGCCGAGCGGGCGCCATGGACCGCGAAGAGCGCAAGGTCGAGGTCCCCGGCTTTGAACCGCATCCCGAATGGCTGGATACGGTTAGCGCGGTTGCCGACTTGGACAACGAACCGTGCACCGGCCTGCGCCCTGTCTTCACGACGAAGTACGATCGTCTGGTCAGTCTGTTGACCTATGAAGGCGGCGACGGTCGTTCGTCGCTGATCGAGATTGCCTGCGACCGCGGCATCATCACGTCCGATGCGGGCGATGTGCCAATTCTGGAGATCGAATTGGAACTGCTGCAGGGCGACCCGGGCGCTCTCTACGAGTTGGCTCTCGAGCTCCACAGACACTATCCGCTGCACGTCGAGACACGCAGCAAGTCCGATCGCGGCTATGGCTTGATCTCCGGCGCGCCGCCGCCGTGGCGTACGTCTGAAAAGCCGGCGCTACCGCTCGAGATCACCATCGGCGATGCGCTCGCGATGGTCTTCCGGACGGGCTTCTCGAATTGGCTCACCAACGAGGCTGCTGCGGTCGACGGCAGCGACCCCGAAGGCGTGCACCAAATGCGGGTCGCGCTCAGGCGATTGCGCTCCGCACTCGTCGTTTTCGGCCGCTTTCTGCCCGACGGCCAGGCGAAGTGGCTGAAGGCGGAGTGCCGGTGGCTTGCCGGATGTCTTGGTCCGTCCCGGGATCTCGACGTCTTCTTGACCGAGATTCTCGATCCTGTCGTTGAGGCGAACCCGGGCGACCGCGGCCTGCTCGGTCTCCAGCACCGCGCCGAGACCGCGCGCGCGCATGCCTATGAGACGCTGCGTCACGCCATCAACTCACCGCGATACGGACGGTTCGTGTTGGACTTTGGTCTTTGGCTCGAGCGAGGCTCGTGGCGCAATCATGTCAGTAAGAAACAGGCCAAGCGCCTAGAAATGCCGCTCAGGCGGCGGTCCGCCAAACTCTTGTCGCGTCAGTACCGCGACGTCATGGAGTTGGGTAATCACGTTGTCACGGGCACCGACGAACAGCGCCACGAATTGAGGATTGCCATTAAAAAGCTGCGCTACTCGATCGACTACATGCCGGCCGATAAAACCGACAAGCGCCGTCGCCCGTTTCGCCAGAGCCTCTCCCGGCTTCAAGATGATCTCGGCGTGATGAACGACATCGCGGTGACGGAGGAGCGGCTTGCGACTCTGACCGCCGATCCCGCCGACGGTGCGGCCGGATCTGACCTGGTCCGGGCCGCCGGCCAGGTGCTCGGCTGGTGGGGTGGCATTGGCCAGCAGCGCAAGGCCGATCTTGGCGCGGCATGGGAGCAGTTTCAGTCCCGTGAGCCCTTTTGGTTGGAGGCGATGTGACGGCGAGCGCACGTTTGAACCTGTGCGCCGCGGCGCGGCGCGGGCAAAGACGGTTGTTTGCTGGCGCGTTGGTTCTGAACCTCAGCACCGTCAACGCCATTGCGCAGGCTAATCCGGACGTTGAGACGGGACGCGTCCTGGCCCAGGAGAACTGCGCGCGCTGCCACGCGGTCGGTGTCAATGGCGAGAGCCCGCATGACGAAGCGCCGCCGTTTCGCGATGTCGTCCAGCAATGGCCGCCGGCCCATCTCGCCGAGGCGCTTGCGGAGGGCATCGTTGTCGGTCATCCCGAAATGCCGGAGTTCACCTTCTCCGAAAGCGAGATCGACGCGCTGATCGCCTATCTGGAAAGTCTGGCCGGGTCCTAGTCGTTGCCCGCGAGCGGCGCTTGGTGGTTGCCCTGGATCGGGAAATCGGCCGCAAGCGCATCGAACAACCAGGTGTGGAAAGCCGTGACATCTTCTCTTTGGCGTTTCGCGTCCGGGATCAGCAGGTAGTAGGCGCAGTCTGTCGCCAGGCTGCTTGGAAGTGGCCGCACCAGGCGGCCGGTTGCGATGTCGTCATGGGCGATGGACGTGGTGGCGAGTGCAATGCCCTGGCCGTTCCGTGCGGCGTCCATGACAAGCGTGCCGGCAACGAACCGGGGACCGCGGGCCGCGTCGATCCCTTCATGCCCCGTCGCTTGCAGCCATGTCGCCCAGTCCGGCCAATCCCATGAGCGCGGCGCAGCGTCATAGTGGAGCAGAGTGACCGTCTTAAGGTCATTGCCGTTTTCGAGACGCTTGGCGGTCTCGAGGTCACAGACGGGGAAAATCTCTTCATCTATCAGCTTGACGCATTCGCATCCGGCGACATTCGCGAGGCGGCCGTAGTCCAGCATCAGATCGGCAGACGGCCGGCGCGTGTCCGCCCGCTGCGCGCTGGCGTCGATGGTGATGTCGATATGCGGGACCGCACGGCGGAAACCGTCCAGTCGCTGGACAAGCCAGGTCGCGGCGAAGACCGGTTCGACCGCGATGATCAGTTCGTCGCGTCGGCGTCGCTGGTGCAGCTGCGCGACCGTGCGGGCAATCTGGGCAAACGCGGGTTCCAGGCCGGCATAGCAGCGCTCACCGGCGGCGGTCAGGCGCAGCCCACGGCCGTCTCGTTCCAGCAGCACCACGTTCAAGTCTTCTTCCAGCCGCGCCAACTGCCGGCTGACGGCGCCGGCAGTGACACTGAGTTCGTCCGCCGCTGACCCGACCGAGCCGGTCCGCGCAACCGCCTCGAAGGCGCGCAAGGCATTGAGGGAGGGCAGACGATCGCTCATCACTCAATTGTTGAGGTTTTCGCAACTAAAGTCACGCAAAACTCGATTGTTGGGGCGAACAGCCGGTCTTAGCGTTTTGCCGGCCTAGAAACCTGGAGCTGCCCCCATGACAATGCCCGGACATCGCGATCTTCTTCCCGGTGGCCTGGATGCCGATCCCGGCCGGTCCTACACGATGGCGTCGCGGTACTACATCGATCCGGACGTGCTGGTGCTGGAACAGGACCGTATCTTCGCGCGCTCCTGGTTCTTTGTCGGCCACGAGAGCCGACTTGCCGAACCCGGCGCCTACATGGCCGTCGACTTTGCCGATGAGGGCATCATGCTGGTGCGCGGGCGCGATGGTGTGCTGCGCGCCTTCTACAATGTCTGTCAGCATCGCGCCCACCGCCTGGTCGAAGGCGAGGGTAACCTGAAGCTCACCATGACATGCCCGTATCACGCCTGGGCCTATGATCTTGAAGGCAAGCTCAGAACCGCGCGGGGCTGCGAGAACGTCGATGGTTTCGACAAGGCGGAGTTCGGGCTTAAGCCGGTGCGTGTCGAGACGATGTTGGGACTGGTCTTCGTCAACCTCGATCCCGATGCGCCGGCGCTGAAGGAGCAGTACACGGGGCTTGAGGAGGAGATCCTGAACTACACGCCGCGCGCCGGTCAGCTCGCCTTCGCGTGCCACAAGGAATACGACCTCCAAGCCAACTGGAAGGTCGTCATCGATAACTTTCAGGAGTGTTACCATTGCGAGCCCGCGCATCCGGCTTTCGTCGATCTGGTCGAAATGCCGACCTACCGCAACCGGGTGCATGACTATTGGTCGTGCCAAACCTCCGACAAACCCCATGCCCGCGATAGCAGCGCCTATTCGTTTGAGCCGGGCGACGTCGACTTCGGCTACGCCGGCTTTTTCGTCTGGCCTAATCTGACGATCTGGCTGATGCCGGGTGAACCCAATCTGATGACGCTTCAGATGTTGCCCGACGGTCCCGAACGCTGTCACGAGCGGCTCGACTGGCACTCCCTGGGCGGTGCGACGACCCAGCAGGCCGCCGACGCCATCGCCTACATCGACGACATCCTGCAGCCCGAGGACATCGCGCTGTGCGAAAGCGTCTTCAAGGGTCTGAAGTCGCGCGGATATGACCGCGGCCGCTTTATCGTCGACCGCGACCGCAGCCATATCAGCGAACACGCCGTCCACCACTTCCATACGCTGGTGATGGAAGCCCTGGAGGGTAAGACGCCGGCGCCCCAGCGCGAGGCCGCCGAGTAGACGGTTCGCCGGCCGCGCCTTACCCTGACGTCATCTAAGGGCGTTGGGTAAGGAAACCGCATGAGTCTCGAGAAGCTGTTCAGCGAACCAGTCCAGGAAAGCTGGCTGGACCCCTATGGCCACGTGAATGAGGGCTACTACCTCGTCGGCTTTGCCGATGCCGCCTGGGCGTTCATGGACCACTTCAAGGTCGGCACCGACTACTTCGAGCGGACCGGCTGCGGTTTCTATACGGTCGAGACCCACCTGCGTTACCTCAACGAGATCCGTGCACCCGCGGTGATGGACTTCGAAGCGCTGGTGTTCCAGGTCGATCAGAAGCGTTGCCGCTACGGCATGATCATGCGGGTCGACGGCAGCGAGTGCGCGACCTTTGAATGCGTCATGCTGCACTTCGATACGCGCGCCGGTCGGACCGCGCCGATCAGTGAGGAGACGCTTGCGGCAATGCAGGCGGCCGCGGTTCCGGAACTGCCGGACTGGGCGGGCCGGTCTGTTGGGCTGAAGTAAGCTAGTCGGCTTTGTCCGCCTGGCGATCAGGCGGCCAGTTCCTGCTCAAGACAGATGCGCTCGCTGTCGTTCGCTGAGAGCTTTTCGTCGAGAAGGTCGCATCGATGGGGCGCGCCGTTCGGATCGTTTTTCCGAAAATAGCGGCAGGTACGGCAGACGCCGAACGCTCTGCCGTCGCGCTCCAACAAAATCCGCCTCAACAGTTCTTCCAGGCCTGTCGCCACGGCTTGGCGCTCGGCCGCCGATAGGGACGACGCGGCTTCCGTTGTTGCGGTAAGCGGATCGCGGGCAAGCAGTCTGGTGCCCTTGGCGGTCAGATCCATGCGTACCTGGCGCCGGTCGCCGGGATCCGCGGTCTTTTTGATCAGACCCTTGCGCTCCAGTGCGTTCAGGGACTGGGACACCGTGCCCTTGGTGATGCCGAGATAGGCGGTGAGGGCGGATGGCGTGCGCGAGAATCTGTTGGCCCGCGATAGGTAGCGCAACGCTTCCCATTGCGCCGGTTTAAGGCCCTCTGCATGCCCTTCGTTCTGCAGAACACGCGACAAGCGATCGAGGATTTGGGCAATGTCGTTCGACGCATCCATGGTCATATAGTATCGACTCAAAACTACTATTGCAAGGTGACCCCGTGAGGCCTACAAAGGAGGTATCGAGTCGATACTAACGGAGATGACCATGAGATCCTTCATTCTTGCAGGTGCATTTCTCGCTGCGGCCGCACATCCTGCCTCGGCGCACGATATCGAGAGCCCGACCAATCCCGATGCCGAACCGGCCTTTGACATCACCACGGCATCGGCTTCGACGAACGGCCGGCTGGCGACATTCATGATGGAGGTTGCCGGTGCCGCGGGTAGCGTCAAACCCGAACCTATCGGCCAGCTTGCCGGCTCCAAGGTGGGCGCTTACGTCTGGCCCACGAACCTTGATCCGGCCACCGTCGGTTTCGATCCGGGCTCGGGAATCCTGGCGCTCGCCATCACGGCCCACCCGGACTTTGATGACACACCCTTGTTCGATGAGAACAACGATGGCGACCCGGCCAATGATGGCGCGGATTGGCACTCCCATTGGGTCGTGCTCGTCGAAGAGGAGGCCTGCGGCGCCGGTTTGAAGGTGCGTGATGTCTCGCCAGGTGTCGATCTTCTGCCGGCGACGGCGCCTTATCTGCCGATTGCCTTGGACAGTCCCGGTATGAGCCCAATCCTGAACGGGAGCGTGGCGACGATCACCGTGCCCATCAGCGCGGACGAGACCGTGGCCTTCGATGCCGTGACGGCGGAGTTGCAGGTGAACGCCGATGCCACAGCACCGCTGCTGTGCGTCACCGGCGTTTACGACGTGGCATCGGGTGACCTGTCCCTGCCGGGTCGCGTCATGACGGAAGAATAGAACGCCTGATACCGTCGTTTGTGGTGGGCGTTATAGGCGGCAGATGGTGGCGGTGCGCTCGTCAGCCGGCAGATTTTCTTGCTGGCGCGGGCGCGCCATACTCAGCGATGAAATCCTCGAACGCCTTGTCGAGGGCGTCGGCATCGGCGTAGTCGTCGAGATGCTCCAGCAGGACAACGAGCAGGTAGTTGTTCCCAAGGTGCCATCTGTTGTTCAGCGCGCGTAGGCGGGCATAGGCCGCTTCGCTCAGCGCGGCGTTGAAGCGTTTCGGCAGGGGGTAGCGTTTGGCCATGACCGTCTCTCCATAGCCTGCCGGGCGCCCGGCCTGGCTATGCTCTAGTGATAGGGTCGATCGCCCAGCACGGTGATCCGATGCATGCGGCGGTGCCCGGCAAAGTCGGACGTCGCCAGATGCATGGTGCAGCGGTTGTCCCAGATCGCCAGATCGTAGGGACGCCAGTGCCAGCGGATCTGATAGTTCGGGTGTTCGGCGATCTCGCAGAGCATGCGCAGGATGTGATCGCTCTCGACCCAGGACATGCCTTTGATGCGATGCGTGAAGACGCGGTTGACGAACAACCCTTTGCGCCCGGTCTCCGGATGGGTGCGCACCACCGGATGTTCGACGGGCGGAAAGCGCCGGACGTCATCCAGTAGCTTCTCCAGTCCACCGGGACCCTTCAGCACGGCTTCCCCGAATGAATTGTAATAGTCGTGGGTCGCGACCTTGTCCTCGATCATGTCGCGGATCGACGGTGACAGGGCCTCATAAGGTCCATAGAGGCTCGACCACAGCGTATCGCCGCCCGACGGCGGCACGATCTGGGCGTGCAGGATCGACGCCATGGCCGGTTCGGCGCGGAACGTCACGTCGGTATGCCAAGCGTCGTTGTAGTCGCTCTTCGGCGTGCCGTCCTGCTCGATCACCGTGACTTCCGGCTGATCATCGACGACGCCAAAGTAAGGATGCGGCGGCTCGATCTCACCGAAGCGCTTGGCGAAGGCGAGGTGGTCGGACGGGCCGATCCGCTGATCCGGCAGAAAGACGACCAGGTGGTCGAGCAGCGCCTGCTTGATATCAGCGAAGGTCTCGTCGTCCAGACCATGGGAAAGGTCAACGCCGTGGATCTCCGCGCCCAGCGTCGGAGTCAACGGACGTATCTCAAGGTTTGCCCGCGTCATCGGCTTTCTCCTGGTTCGTGGCGCGGATCGCCTTCCGCGCGCCAGTCGGTTCAGTCTGCCACTGTTCCACCAAAACCGCGAGATGCGTCACGCGATGGTCAGAAGGTGGGGATCAGGCGTCTGAGTGGGCTCGGGACGCGCCGCCTGACCTCCTGGACAAGCCAGATGCCATCAGGGCCCAGAAACCAGATGGGTTTGATGAAACAGGCGCCATAGATGATCAGGCCGGTGACCGCCGCTTCGATCAGGAACCGGAAGATCGCGGGCACGTCCGACCAGACGAACGTTTCGCCGAGCACCAGGGCCACCAATACCGGTAGGGCAAGCAACAAGCCGGGCACATTGGCACGCGCGAACCGGCGCCAGCCTGTATCCAGGAGCCGGTTGGCCAGGACGATCGCTAGAATGTAACTCAGCGCGTAGGCGACCACGACCGCAACACACACACCCTCAAGACCCCACCGCGTCCCGATGATGGAACCCGCGATGATGAGGGCTGTGAACAGGCTCTGGCGAACGATCAGTTCGCGAACCGTGCCGAGCGCCATGAAGACGACGGTCGCGACCCGCGCGCTCAGCATCATGACAAGGGTCAGCGAGAGGATCGCCGTGGGGCCGACAGCCGCGACCCACTGGCTGCCCAGAAGCAGCGCGACCAGGCCGTCGGCGGCATGGCACAGGAGAACGGTGAGCGGACCTGCGGCCAGCGCGCACAAGGCAATCGAGCGCAGGTAGCCGCGGGCCAGCCGCTCTTTGTCGTTGTTCATGTCGGCCATGACAGGGAACAGCACCTGTGGCGAGCCCAGCAGCGTTTTCGGGAAATCGACCAGGCGGTTCGCTCGGTTGAAGAGGCCGAGGGCATCGGCGCCGAGCGCGCGGCCGATTACGAACTTTGCCGCTTGGCCCGACAAGACCATCAACGCCCCGACCAGGCTCATGCCCAGGCTCAGCTTCAAGAGGTCGCGCATATGCCGTGTGATGACAGGGATCGGGTTGAAGCGCGCGGCAGCGAACATCATGGCGGTCCTGACGACAGTCGACGTGATGCTCGCGGTGACAAGGGACCACACGCCAAACCCCGCCCAGGCAAGCGCGATGGCGACCGCGGTGCTGGCGAAGATCGTCGAGATTAGGTCCGTGATGGTTAGGAACCGAAATCGCTTGCGCCGCTTCAGCAAGGCCGAGGAGAGCGCGAGGAAGGGATTAAGCAGGATGCTCAGGCACAGCACCCTCATGATGTCTGCGAGGGCCGGCATGTCGAAAAACGTGGCAATCGCGTCCGAACCGACCCAGATCAGCGCCGCGACCAGCAAATGCAGGATCAGCATGCCTGTGAAGGCGTTTCGGATATGCAGTGTGGTCAGGTCCTGGCGCTGGATAACCGCTGTAGGAAATCCGCCCTGGACCATGCCGGACTGCACGATACCGATGAAGATCATTGCGGCGGCAAAAATGCCGTAGTCTTCGAGGGTCAGCAGGCGCGCGAGGATAGCGACCGATGCCACGCTGACGACCATCAAAATGACGCGGCCGCCACTGACCCAAGCCATCCAACCGATGGTTTGTGATGATGTCTTGCCGCGCGTGCCCTTCAAGTCGTCACCTCAGCGCGCTGTGCCGTGCCGCCGCCGTCACGGCGCCGGTAACTCCATTGAGCATGTGGTGCTGGCAGTTAAAACAGTCGAAACACGCTTGAGACGGCCACATACAGTCGCTTGCCAAGTCGTTACGGCACCTGAATAGGCGATGTGAGACAGTATTACCAGCATAAGGCGTACCACTTTTGATCGTATCCAGTCGAACTTCTTAGTTGTTTCATTTGGGTGGTCGCACGCTTTACCTTTGGTGGAGTTTTTTGTTTAGAAGTCCCGGCATTGCCGGAGCTCATGTGTGCAGGCGTTTGGCCGGACATCGCAGCCCAAGGCTTACGTCTTCGCGAAAAGGCGTCCCAAGGTTTGGTCAATGGGGATGCTAGCAGGATTGGTTGTCGATGACGTGTTCGAGTAGACGGCAGAACCGGTTTGTCCGCGCTTTCGTTGGCGTGCTCGGTTCTGGATCAGGCGAGGCTGTGGCGCCAACGACGATCTGCGGTCATGCCGCGACGACGGTGAGTGTCGGTGCGGCCACCGTGACGTTTGTCGACCATGATGCAGCTCAGCCGTTCGTAAGAGACGGCTCGGCCGATCTGGCGTTCTATACTGGTCGACCGTTCTTCGAGAACAGGCTGCTCGACGAAAAAACCCATGCTGACGCCGCGGCGTTGGACGGCAAGTTTGCACGGCTGGCGTTCTCGCCCGAAGGGATTGAGCTCGCGACTGATTGGCTTGGTGCCGGCGCGATTTACCATACGATCGAAGGCGGACGGCTCCATTTCGCGACGCATCTGGGTCTGCTTCTGGAGAGCTTGTCGGAGCTGCCTGACCTCAATGACATGGCCGTTGCCTCCCTGCTGTTCGGCCGTCAGCAGGTGTTCGAGGAAATGCACTTTGCCGGCACCTACAGATTGCCGCCGGCGGGCCGCATCACAGCCTCGCTCGACCAGGACGGCAAGGCCAAGGTTGATATCGATCGCGGGACGGGGCTTAGCGCGCTGTTGGATGTCGACGCGCCGGCGTGGACCCCGGATTCCCTGCGCGACATGATCGAGAATGGCATTGAGCGCGACGCCTATGATGATCAAAGCGTGCTCATGCTGTCGGGCGGCAAGGACTCGCTGATCATCGCGCTGACACGTGCCGCCCGCCCGGGCTATGCCGCGACGTTCGGCGAGAGCTTCTCCATGGACATGCTGAGAGGCAAACAGCGGGCGCGCAGGCTTGACTTCGAGTTTATCGATCTGCCGTATCAGGACTGGACGCTCCTGACATATGCCGACGAGATCGTTGGGCTGCACGCCGGTTGTTCCGGATTGCAGACGGCGCACAACATTGTCGCTTTCGATCAGGCCAGCCACGTCGCGGACCGGGCATCCATTGGCTTTTTGGGCGATGTCTTCCGCGGCAAGAGGCTCGATAAGTTAGGCAGCCCCGATGACGTGAACCTCGTGCGGTCGCTGTTCTTACGGGAACGCGGCGACAATCGCGATTATCTGAGCCTCTACGAAAAAGAATGGGCGATGATCAAGGAGCATGTCGAGGGTCTCTATGTCGACCTGAAGCGCGATCACGGCTCGCATCGGGCCTATGTCTTGTTGAAGGTCCAGTGGATGCAGTCGGGCTGGCTTTCCAACACGTTCGACCTATGTGACTGGTTCCTGCCGGTTTCCTATCCGTTCATGCAGCGCGATCTCTTGGCATCCTGGCTGCAGTCGGACCTGGCGTCACCCCAGACGCGGCGGGTCTTCGACGTCGCGCTTGCGCAGGCATTGGCCGAGCGCGGCATGTGCGACGACTTCCGCGGCACGATGCCGAACCGCTTGTGGAACCGGTCGCGCAACATGGCCTATTCGGTTCCGCGCGGCCGTAACACGATCGGCAACTGCTACTGGCGCTCGGTCATCAAGCGCTCGCAGCGTGACATGAAGCTGGCGGACTGCGGCAACGAACGCCTTAACGAGGTCTCCAGACGGTCGTGGCAGAACGCGCAGTCGCGCAAGAACTGGGTCGACTTCCCGGTCGTCTACATGTCGGCGCCGATCGCCGCCGCACGCGCGCGCTGGGGCGGCAAACCGACGCCGAGAGCGAACGATACCGATCAGACGGCGATTGCGGTCTGATCGGTATCAACGTGCCGCCATGTCAATGGGCTGAGCCGCACGAATGCCCTACGTCCAGATCGCAACCACCGCCATCAGCGCAAAGCCAAAAACCACCGCGGAGAACTCGCGGACGTCACAGCAGCGCGCGACAAGCGTTCCATTCGCCAGACCGTGCAAGGTGCCGAGATAGAGGAATGTGCCGGCCGCCAGCGCCTTGAGTGTCGGCGCAACCAGCGGGTACTCCGCGTCCCATTGGGTCGCGATCGCGCCGCACGCAACGCCGAGCGGAAGAAAGAAGACGAACACGGTAAAGGCGATATAGCGGCTGGCGCGCGCGAGCGGGCTGCGGGCGAGTGAGACCGCGAGGGCAAAAGACGCCGCCCATTTGTGTGCGATGATCGCGATGAAAATCACGATGGCGACGGCGCCCGTGCCGCTCGTCCCCAGCGCAGCGCCGGCAAGAAACGAATGGATCGAGAGCATCAGGGTTGCCAGGAGTGCCAGGACGGCGTTTCCGTCGCTTGCGCCTTTCGCCGCGGCACCGACGTGTTCGAGAAGGAGCAAGCCGAGGACGACCGCGCCGCACAACATGAATGGCCAGGGGTAATCGACGCCGGCGGAGACGAAATCGCCCGCGGAATCGCCCAGCATATGAATGAGCCCCGCACCCAGAAAGACACCCGCGGCTATGGCTTCACCGCGCGCAGCGACCGTCCCTTCCGCATCGAACTTGCGACCGATCAGGACGGGCAGCCCCGCCGCAAACGCGACGATGACGATCACGACGGTCATGCCCAGGAGGTAGATGTCTGGGCTCATTGTCTTGCCCCTACGATGGAGGCGGCGCGCATGCGAGCCGCGTCGTGGTCAAGAACATCAATGTCGAACACGCAGGTTTCCCAAGGCATCGTGGCACACTCCTAACCGGTATCAGAAAGTCCGTTATGTCTGTTTACATGACCGATATGTTATAACATTACATATCGTAGACAATCTTTTTGCTCCGTTGCTTCTTCGCTGTTCATGAGCGCCGATGTCTTTGATCGCGGTTGAGAGGGTGCGCGGCTCGCGGGGTTAAAGCAGGCGCCACGAATGCCATCATCGACGATGGTGAGAGTGTGGGCCGGACCGAGGCTCTTCTTGCCCGGCAACTCGTGCCGGTTAGGCTCAACGCGACGACGCTGTTCCTATCAGCCGCCATGAGCCGGCGGCGCTGCCTGGTGTCCCGAAACAAAAAGGGGTCGGACCATTTCGGCCCAACCCCTTGATCGAATTGGCTCCGCGGACAGGACTCGAACCTGTGACCTAGTGGTTAACAGCCACCCGCTCTACCAACTGAGCTACCGCGGATCAGTGGGATGTGGGGGATATAACAAACCCTAAGCTGCCGTCAATGACCGTGGTCACGACGGGTCGGCGCGCGGATCAAAGATATCCTGCAGGCCGTTACCCAGCAGGTTGCAGGCCAGGACGGTCAGGAAGATTGCCAGGCCTGGATAGACCGCCAGCATCGGCGCCTGCCAGATCAGGATCTGAGCGTCGGTCAGCATGTTGCCCCAGCTTGCAAGCGGCGGCTGGATGCCAAGCCCCAGGAAACTAAGGACCGATTCAAACAGGATGACGTTGCCGACGGCGAGCGTCGTCGCGACGATGATCGGACCGGAAACGTTGGGCAGGATGTGGCTTAACATGATCCGCAGGGCGCCAGCGCCCTGGGCGTGGGCGGCCAGCACAAAGGTGCGCTCGCGCAAGGTCAAGGTCGCGCCGCGCACCAGGCGCGCCACCGTGGTCCAACTGACCAGCGACACGATGACGATCAGGCGCACGGCGTTCGACGATCCCTCGAGGTCGCCGAGCCCCAGTTTCGACAGGTCGACCGCTGCCAGGACAATGAGCAAGGGCAGCAACGGCAGCGCGATGACCGAGTCGGTGCAGCGCATAAGGAAGTCGTCGAGCCAGCCGCCCCGGTAACCGGCGATCAGACCGATGATCGTGCCGATGATGGCCGAGGCAACGGCGGCGATCAGACCTGTGGCAAGCGAGACCCGTGCGCCATAGAGGAGGCGGAGGAAGACGTCGCGGCCGATTTCGTCCTGACCCAGCAGGTAGGCGGCGGACGGGCCGGCGAACCGGCCGGCCAGGTCGACGTCGGACGCGGTATGGCCGAGCCAGAGCTCAAACAACGGCGCCATCAGCGCCAGCACCGCGAAGACGATCAGAATGAGGGCGCTCAGCATCGCGACGGGACGTTGCATCAAGCGGGCGATCAGGCCGCGCCGGCCTTGGATGGCGATGTTGCTCATGCCGGACCTCCGCCGTAACGGATGCGAGGATCGAGCGCGGCATAGGCGATATCGGCGATGATGTTGGCGACGAGCGTCAGCAGAGTCGCGATGAGGAGGCCGACCAGGGCGACGTTGTAGTCGTTGGCCAGGATCGAATCGAACATCAGCTTGCCCATGCCCAGATAGCCGAACATGGTCTCGACCACGAGCGCGCCGGAGACCAGGGTGCCGAAACCCAGCGCGACGATCGTGACCACCGGGATCATGGCGTTGCGGAACGCGTGGCCCATGACGACACGGCGATAGGAGAGGCCCTTGGCACGCGCGGTGCGGACGTAATCTTGACGTAGCGCCTCGATCATTTCGCCGCGGGTGAACCGGGTAATCGCGCCGAGCCCCGTCAATGTCAGCGCCGCGACCGGCAACACCAGGAACTGCGCCTTACCCCACAGCGTCTGCGCGTCGATGCCGGAACCGCCGGCCGGCAGCCAGGCCAGATCGACGGCGAACAGATAAATCAGCAACAAGGCAAGCCAGAAGACCGGCATCGAATAGCCGGCCAGCGCAACAACGTTGACACCCAGGTCCAGCGGGCCGTTCTGTCGGATCGCCGCCAGAACGCCCAGCGGAATTGCGATGGCGAGTGACAGGACAAAGCTGATGCCCATCAACCACAAGGTGTTCACCATGCGCGGCGCCAGGATCTCCAGAACCGGCTGGCGGTAGCTGCGCGAGAACCCGAAATCGCCCTGCAGCGCGTTGCCCAGCCAGGCCGCGTAGCGGCTCAGAAGCGGCTGGTCGAGGCCATAAACGGCGCGCAACTGCGCCAGATCCTCTGGCGTCAGCGTCGGGTCGGCCTGGAACATCAGGTCGATCGGATCACCGGGCATCAAGCCAATGAGAAGGTAGATCACCAGGCTCATGACCAGGAGAACGATCAAGGCGCCGATCAACCGGCCGATCAGAAACCGGAGCATGGCGGCCTCCGGCGGTTGGCGTGAGGTCCACTGACGTGGACGCGGCGCCGGCCCGCTCCCCCACCACCGGGGCAAAACGCCGAGAGGCGTTTTCGCCGAGACCGCCCGCGGCAGTACTCTCGGGGAGGCCGGGCGGGGGAGCGGGCCGGTGGTGCTGGCGGAACGAAGTGGTTCACATCAATCACTGGCGCGCCACTCTTCGACCCAAAGGGTGGAGGGAAACTGGTTGCCGGTCGGGCGAATACCGGTCAGCCAGTGGGGCGTGACATAGGCGGACGCGCGGAAATAGAGCGGCAGGACCGGAAGCTGATCGGCATAGATCACCTGAAGCCGGCGCCACAAGTCCTTGCGCTTGTCCACATCCAGCTCGACCTCGGCCTCGTCGATCAGCCGGTCGACCTCGGGATCGCTGAAGCCCGTGTAATTTTGCCCTGACCAGCCGTTCTCCGCGGTCGGTATCCGTGTCGAATAGAGGGTCGACTTCGGCAGGTTTTCCGGTGAGCTAAACCAGGCGAACATCGCCAGCGCCTTATACTCGCGCCGCGAAATCGTGTTGCCGAAAAGCACCCTGGGTGGCTGGTTCTCGATGATCGTCTCGATGCCGATCTGGCGCCATCCGTACTGCAGAACCTGCTCCACCAGACCGCGCTCATAGTTGCCGGCGGTCGACATCAAGGTTAGCGAGAGCCTGTCTCCGGCGGCATTGCGGCGGATGCCGTCGGCGCCGATCGTGGTCCAACCGGCTGCTTCCAAGAGTTCACGCGCCTTGTCGGGATCATAGGGGTAGGTCGGCAAGTCGTCGGCGTGCATGGGATCGAGCGGATGCACGAAGCCGTTGGCGACGATGTTCTTGTCGTCGAACAGGCTGGCAACGATGGCTGAACGGTCTGCCGCGTAGAGCAGGGCGCGGCGAACCCCGACGTCAGCCAGGATGGGGTTGGAGAGCAAGACGTCGATGTGCTCGTACTGCAGGCCCGGTTTGAAGACGACGTCGTAACGGTCGCCAAACCGTTCCTGCAGATAGAGGCCCTGGTCCAGCGACAGGCCGAGTTCGCCGGGAACGTAGTCGACGGAGCCCGACAGCAGATTGGCCTGAAGCGCCGATGTGTTCTCGATCGCGCGCACGGTAATCCGGTCGAACTGCGGCTCTTCGCCCCACCAATGGGGGTTGCGCTCCAGCACGATGTAGCTGCCGGTTTCCACCGCCGTGACGCGATAGGGGCCGTTCCACAGGCCGGGATTGGTAGGATCGCGATCGAACGCCGTCTGATGGCGATAGTTCTCGGGATCAGCGATAGCAAAGCTCTCGACATGAGCCGGCAGAACCGTAAATCCATTAAGAGATTGATACTGATAGTCGAGTTTATTCACATGGAGTGTGAATGTCTTTTTGTCCTTAACGTCAATTGTGAGGATATCGCTGTAACCCTCTTGACCAATGAAACCTGCGGCCGGTTCGCGG
>JBCCIS010000057.1 GCA_039028155.1 Pseudomonadota bacterium | reverse complement strand
GCCACGACATAGGGCAGCGGCGCATAGGGTATCAGCGTGTCTGCCAGGACCACCGGCCCACTGCCCGGCCCGCCGCCGCCATGGGGTGTCGAGAACGTCTTGTGCAGATTGATGTGCATGGCGTCGATGCCCAGGTCGCCGGGCCTGACACGGCCGACGATGGCATTGAAGTTGGCGCCGTCGCAGTAGAAGAATCCGCCGACGCCGTGGATCAGCTCTGCCGCCTCCAGGATTTCGTCCTCGAACAGGCCGCAGGTGTTTGGGTTGGTCAGCATCAGCGCGGCCACGTCGTCGCCCAGCGCCTGTTTCAGCGCGCCAATGTCCAGCCGGCCGCGATCGTTGGCCGGGATGGCGTCGACCGTGTAACTGCAGTGGGCTGCGGTCGCCGGGTTGGTGCCGTGGGCCGATTCCGGTACCAGCACGCGCTTGCGCGCATCGCCACGATCTTCCAGCGCGGCCCTGATGGTCATCAAGCCCGCCAGTTCACCGTGCGCGCCGGCGGCCGGTGACATGGCGACGCCGGGCATGCCAGTCAACGTGGTCAGCCAGTGCGCAAGCGTGGCGATCAACTCCAAACAGCCTTCGACCGTCGCCGCCGGTTGCAGCGGATGGGCATGGGCAAAGCCCGGCAGCCGCGCCATCTTTTCGTTCAGGCGTGGGTTGTGCTTCATGGTGCACGAACCCAGCGGGTAGAGGCCGGAGTCGATCGCATAGTTCTTCTGCGAGAGCCGCGTGAAGTGCCGCATGACCTCGGGTTCGCTCAAGCCCGGCAAACCAATCGGCCCCTTGCGGTCGAGACCGCCGAGCCGGGTAGCCGTTGCTTCAGGCTCCGGCAGATCAACGCCGGTGCGGCCTGTCTCGTCGCGCTCGAACAACAGAAGCTCGTTCATGACGAGGCCGCGGTGACCGGAGATTGTCGGTTCGCTCATGCCAGCACCTCCCGAAGGGCGGCCGCATAGGCATCGATGCCGTCCTGTGTATTGGTCTCCGTGACCGCGACGATCAGCAGGTTGGCGCGATCCTTATCTTCGGGATGAAACCGGCTGAACGGGACACCGCCGAGCACGCCGCGTTCGGCCAATCCATCGGCGACATCGGCAGAGGGTTTGTCGAGCCTGAGCGTGAACTCGTTGAAGAAGGTCTGGTTAATCAGTTCGACACCATCAATAGCCGCCAGCGCGTCGGCGGCACGAATCGCGGCCTCGTGATTCAAACGCGCCAACCGCGTCAGACCGGCTTCGCCCAACAACGAGAGGTGAATGGTGAACGCCAGAGCACACAAGCCCGAATTGGTGCAAATGTTGCTCGTCGCTTTCTCGCGGCGAATGTGCTGCTCCCGCGTAGAGAGCGTCAACACCCAGCCACGCCGGCCCTCGGCGTCTTTCGTCTCGCCGACGAGTCTGCCGGGCATCTGCCGGACGTGCTTGGCGCGCGCAGCGAAGAGCCCGACATAAGGCCCGCCAAATCCGAGCGGATTGCCAAGCGACTGACCCTCGCATACGACGATGTCGGCGCCCATCTCACCCGGCGGTGTTACCAGACCAAGCGACACGACCTCCGTGACGACAACGACAAGCAGCGCGCCAACATCGTGGCAGGCCTTGGCCAGGCCCGAGACGTCGCGCACGTGACCGAACACATCCGGGTTCTGCACGACAACGCAACTGATCGTCTCGTCAATCAGGTCGGTCAGGTCTTCATCGCCACCATGAGAGGGCGGCTGGCTGACGATCTCGAAACCGGAGTAGCGGGCATAGGTCTCGACCGTGTGGCGGTAATGCGGATGGAGTCCGCCTGCCAGGAGCGCACGGGATCGGCGCGTGACACGGTCGGCCATCAACACTGCCTCGGCCGTACCGCTGGCGCCGTCATACATCGACGCGTTCGCAACCTCCATACCGGTCAGCATGGCGACCATGGTCTGGAACTCGAACAACATCTGCAGCGTGCCCTGGGTAATCTCCGGCTGATAGGGCGTATAGGAGGTCATGAACTCGCCGCGCTGAATCAGATAATCAACAGTGGCCGGTATGTGATGACGGTAAGCGCCGCAGCCCAGGAAGAACGGTTCGCGGGCGCTGTGCAGGTTCTTGTCGGCCATCGCCGAAAGCGCCCGCTCGACCTCAAGCTCTCCTTGGTGATCGGGCAAGGGAATCGGGGCATCGAGTCGGGCCCCGGCGGGAACATCGACATAGAGGTCGGCGATGCTTTCGGCACCGATGGTCGTCAGCATGGCCTGGCGGTCGGCATCCGTCAGCGGCAGGTAACGCATTACTCGAGCTCCGCCACAAACTCACCATAGGCTTCTTCGTCCATCATGCCATCGACGTCGCTTTCATCGGCCATCTTGATGCGCATGAACCAGCCGCCGCCATAGGCGTCGGAGTTAACCGGCGAGGGATCATCGGCCAGGCCGCTGTTGACCTCGGTGACTTCGCCGGAGACCGGCGCGTAGACTTCGCTGGCGGCCTTGACGGATTCAACAACCGCCGCTTCCTCGTGCTGGACCACGTTGCGGCCGACATCCGGCAGTTCGACGAACACGACATCGCCCAACTGTTCCTGGGCATAGTCGGTGATACCGACGGTCGCGATACCGTCTTCGATATCGACCCACTCGTGGTCTTTTGTGTAAAGCCTGTCAGCCATAGCGTTGTCTCCCTACTCTCAACACGTCAATTTCTGTGATAGCGATGCGGTACGAACGGCATGGCCGTTACGTCGATCGGCAGCGTCTTGCCGCGCACCACGGCGCTCAAGCGCTGACCCGGTTCAGCGCGATCGCTCGGTACATAACCCATGGCGACGGGACCGCCGACGGTCGCGCCGAAACCGCCGCTGGTGATCGTGCCGATGACGTTGCCGTCGTCGTCGACCAGGTCGGCGCCGTCGCGCACAGGCGCGCGACCCTCCGGCTTCAAACCAACCAGACGCCGGTCCGTGCCATCCTTGATTTGGCGCTGGATAACCGCGGCACCCGGAAAGTTCCCGCCGTCACGCCGAGCCTTCTGGATCGACCAGATCAGGCCCGCCTCGATCGGTGTCGTCGTGGTGTCGATGTCGTGGCCATAAAGGCAGAGGCCCGCCTCCAGCCTCAGACTGTCGCGCGCGCCCAGTCCGATCGGTTCGACCTCCGGCATATCCAGCAGGCGACGCGCCAGCGCCTCGGCGGCATGGCCGGGTACCGAGACCTCGACCCCGTCCTCGCCCGTATAGCCGGAGCGGCTGACCAACAGCCGCTCGCCGTCCAGATCCCAGGTCGCGGCCTGCATGAAACTCAGCTGTTCGCAGTCGGGCACCAACCGGGCGAACGCAGCCACCGCCTTGGGGCCCTGCAGTGCCAAGAGCGCGCGGTCGCTGAGGACCTCGATCTCGCAACGATCGCTCAGGTTCGCTTGAAGGTGCGCGATGTCCGCGTCCTTGCAAGCGGCGTTGATGACCAGATAGAGGTGGTCGCCCATGGCGGTCACCATCAGGTCGTCCAGGATGCCGCCCTGTTCGTTGGTAAATTGGGTATAGCGCATTCGGCCGGACTGAAGCGTCGTCATCGCGGCCGGCACCAGGGTTTCGAGCGCGCTGGCCGCCGCATCGCGGCCGCCTGCCGCCGAAAGTCGGACCTGCCCCATATGCGAGACGTCGAACAAGCCTGCTGACTCACGGGTCTGGCGATGTTCGGCGAGGATACCGGTGGGATATTGGACCGGCATATCGTAACCGGCGAAGGGCACCATGCGCGCACCCCGCTCGACGTGAAGATCGTAGAGCGGCGTCTTCTTCAACCCGTCCCTGGCCTGCACTCTCAACATCTCCCTCGGCGCGACTCGTTGGCCGTCAGAACATCACCGTTCTGACAGTCGCCCCCTCTGTCGTCGGACCTGAGAGCATCGCCGGTGGATTCGGCTTACCCCTTCGGTGAGACCACGCCACAGCGGGCCGGTCTTCTCTCCAGAGGCGCCATCCCCCGACGGTCCCGCTTGCCTGAGAGTTTCCGGGACGGGTTGCTCCTTCGGCGGCGGCCCCGTGGCGATGTCAGCGGCGTAAGTGCTACACCGAGCCAAATCGCGATTGGGCCGTTCTCTCCCGCCGGGTTCGTGAGCGCACGGGATGATGGTCACGCTAGCGCCGAAGGTCAACCTTCATGGCGAGGTTACACACAGGCACTATAACTGCCGCGCCCGCGCCTCCTCGAGCTGCTCGGGCGTGAGCTGGAAGCCGACAAAGATCGTGTAGTCAGCCGCACCGGCCAGGGTCGGGAAACGAATGCGCTGGCGCACCGTCTCGATATGGCCGATTTCCAAGGCATTCCCGGGAAAAGCGACATCGATGCCGAAGACCTGCTTGGCAAGCACCTCTCCTTGCGGGTCGGCGACAACCACGAAGTACGGGAACGTCGTTTGGCGCTCCTCCGATGCCGGCCCGCGCAACGCTCTGACGAAAAACTGAACTTCGACATCGACGAAGCGCTGTTCGGTCTCATAGAGGCAGTCCCAGGCGATATCGACGATTTCCGCGTTGAACTCGATATCGATGAGATCGCGGCCACCGCCAGGCGCATAGGCCGTCGACCGGGTCGCATCCTTGACCATATAGGCCTGCGGACAGATGACCGTGCCCAGCACTTCTTCCTCGGACTGGCAGGCCGCCACGAACAACCCCAGGGCGAGCATCGTTATCGAGGCAAGCCAGGGACCCCTTGGGATCAAGCGCATGCGCGTTGCAGCTCCGAACAGAAGAAACAAACCGTGGTCAAAGCGAACTGTGCGTTCCGTCGCAATAGGGCGACTTGGCCGTGTGCTTGCAGCCACACAACCAAACCGTCTTGTCCTCATCGGCAACGATCATCATGGGCGTCAAGCCCGTCCCTTTGTGGGTGCCGTCGCACAACGGCTGCTTGGCGCTGCGCCCACAGGAGCACCAGAAGTACTTCTCACCCTTCTTCAGATCGAGCTGATAAGGCTCCTTTTGCGCAATTTCGACGGCATCCGCCATCATTCCACCCCTTCTTTTTCGTCCTGCAGGCCGGCCTTGAAGGCGCGTGACCGGGCGCCAATCTAGAGGTCAGAATGGGTCGGAACAAGGGCAAGGGCGCATGTTTGATGGCATAGAGCCGATCCCGCTTTGACGAAACCGTTTCGGGCTTTCGTCAAAGCGGGTCAATCGGCTCTACACATCGATAGAGAGCGGATTCACGTGGTTAGGTGGGACCGGTGTACGGTCCCATCTAACCACGACCCGCTCTCGCTATGTGGTTTCCCACGCCGGCCTTGATGATCTAGGATCGCCGCCATGTTGGATGCCTCCACAAAGCCCCGTTTGACCGTGCTGCTGGCCTCGCCCCGCGGTTTCTGCGCCGGCGTCGACCGTGCGATCCAGATCGTCGAACAGGCGATCGCCCAGCATGGCGCCCCGGTCTACGTCCGCCACGAAATCGTCCACAACCGCTACGTGGTAGAGGGGCTTGAGAAGAAAGGCGCGATCTTCGTCGAGGAACTGGAGGAGATCCCCGATGACAGCCGACCGGTCATCTTCTCCGCTCACGGCGTGCCCAAGTCGGTACCGCAGGAAGCCAAGAAGCGCGACCTCTATTACCTCGACGCAACCTGTCCACTGGTCAGCAAGGTGCATATCGAGGCCGAGCGTCACTTCTCCAAGGACTACCAAATCCTTCTGATCGGCCATCGCGGCCATCCGGAGGTGATCGGTACGATGGGTCAGTTGCCAGAGGGCACGATCCTGCTGGTCGAGAGTGTCGAGGACGCCGAACGTATCCAACCGGCGGACGACAAGGACCTAGCCTATATCACCCAGACGACTCTCTCGATCGACGATACAGCAGCAATTGTCGAGGTGCTGCAGCGGCGGTTCCCCAACATCGAGGGACCGCGCAAACAAGATATCTGCTATGCCACGACCAACCGCCAGCAGGCGGTCAAGGCGATCGCCGGGCGCTGCGACACAGTGCTGGTGATCGGCGCGACCAATTCATCGAACTCCCTGCGCCTGGTCGAGGTCGCGACACATGCCGGCGCATCGAACGCCTTCCTGGTTCAGCGCGCCGACGACCTGGCGCGCATGGCCCTTGACGACGTCACGACCCTGGGCATCACGGCTGGCGCATCGGCGCCTGAGATCCTGGTCGACGAGGTCCTGGACCATTTACGCCGACGTTTCGAGCTGACCATCGAGGAAGTCGAGGTGACGCGCGAAGACGTTCATTTCAAACTGCCCAAAGCGCTCACCGCCTGATCAACGCCCATGGCTGTCTATACCGACGTCGCGGCAGAAGACGTTGCCGCCTTTCTGACCGAGTACGACATCGGCCGGGTCGTCTCGTTGAAGGGTATTGCCGAAGGCGTCGAGAACAGCAACTACCTGCTGCTGACCGATCGCTCGCCGTTCATTCTGACTCTCTACGAAAAACGCGTTCGCGAGGACGACCTGCCGTTCTTTCTTGGCCTGATGGAGCACCTTGCCGATCGCGGCGTGCCGTGCCCGACTCCGATCCACGGCCGGGACGGCGCGGCGTTGCGCACACTCAACGGACGGCCGGCGGCGATCATCTCGTTCCTGAATGGTGTCTCGCCGCGCAGGGTCAGGCCAGAACATTGTTCGGCCCTGGGAAGCGCCCTGGCCAAGTTACACTTGGCCGGCCAGGACTTTTCAATGACCCGGCCGAACGATCTTTGCTTGTCGGGATGGCAGAGCCTGGCCAAACAATGCCTTGCGCAGGCTGACGAAGTCATGCCGGGCCTGGGGCGCGAGATAGCTTCGGAAGTCGAAGCGCTGGAGAGCTCCTGGCCAGAGGACCTGCCATCAGGCGTCATTCATGCCGACCTGTTCTGCGACAACGTGTTCTTTGAAGACGATGCGCTGACTGGCCTGATCGACTTCTACTTCGCGTGCAACGACTTCTTCGTCTATGACGTGGCCATCTGCATGAACGCCTGGTGCTTCGAAAACGAACGCGAGTTCAACGTCACCAAAGCGCGACAACTGCTGGCGTCATACCGCCAGGTTCGCCCATTCGAAACCGGTGAGCTGGACGCGCTTCCCTTGTTGGCGCGCGGCGCATCGCTGCGATTTCTTCTGACCCGATTGTTCGATTGGCTGCATCCGGTCGACGGCGCGCTCGTCACGCCGAAGGACCCGCTGGAGTACCTGCGCAAGCTGCGCTTCCATCAGGGCGTGACGAGTCCAACAGCCTACGGTCTGACCTGATATGGCGGACACGCCTGTCGTTATCTACACCGACGGTGCGTGTTCGGGTAATCCCGGTCCCGGTGGTTGGGGCGCGCTGCTGCATTGGCGCGACGCCAAAAAGGAAATCAATGGCGGCGCGCGGGAGACCACCAACAATCGCATGGAACTGATGGCTGCGATCGAGGCGCTTGAATCGCTCAAGCGGCCGTCGACCATCGAGCTTTTTACCGACAGCACCTATGTGCGCGACGGTATCACCTCATGGATCACACGCTGGAAACAGAATGGCTGGCGCACGGCGGCCAAAAAGCCGGTGAAGAACGCCGACCTATGGCAGCGGTTGGACTCGGCGCTCGCACGTCACAACGTGACCTGGCATTGGGTCAAAGGCCATGACGGCGATCCCGGCAACGAGCGCGCCGACGCCCTGGCGCGCGAGGGCATGGAACCTTATCGGTAAGGCGTGGCGTTCCATCAAAAACGGCCCCCGATCGAAACCGGAGGCCGTTTTGTTTTACGTTGCGCCGTGCTCCTAGAGTGGATCGCGAACAATCAGAGCCACTCGGCGGCTCTGACTAATCGCGAGGATCCGCTCTCGATCACATAGTTAGAGCAGATTCACGCCTTCTATCTGGATTGCAAGCGATTCAGATAGAATGCGAACTGCTCTAGCCGAGCTGCTCCAGCATCGTCTCCGCGCTGGTGCTGCCGTAACCGTCTTCGTCGACGTTGAACTGCGTTACGACACCGTCGTCGACCACCATGGAAAAACGCTTGCCGCGCAGCCCCATGCCGTAACCGTCGAGGTCGATTTCGAGACCGAGCGCCTTCGTGTAGTCGGCACTGCCGTCGGCCAGCATCATCACCTTGCCCTCGGCATGCTGATCGTCACCCCACGCACCCATGACAAAGGCGTCGTTCACAGCCATACAGGCGATGGTATCAACGCCCTTCGACTTCAAGTCGCCGGCGTGGTTGACGAAGCTGGGCAAATGTTGGGCCGAACAGGTCGGCGTGAAGGCGCCGGGCACAGAGAACAGGGCAACCTTCTTGCCACCGAACAACTCATCGGTGGTGACCGCCTGCGGGCCATCGGCCGTCATTGTCTGCATGGTGCCCGCTGGCATCTTGTCGCCTACTTTGATCGTCATGGTTTTCCCCCTGGGAATCGTGAAACCTGCCTCGAACCGAGGATACGGCTTCATATAACGCGCAGATGGTGGCCCACAAGTATGTTAGAGCAGATCCAGGTTTCTTGGCGAAGCGTCGCGGCAACGTCAATCTGCTCTACGCATCGATAGAGGGCGGCTCAAAACGGGCTGACCAATTTCTGTGTCGACGGCTTCCCATCTGGATGTACAATTGGTCCGGGCGCGCAATAGTTGAAAGGTCATGACCGGCAACACCGACTATCTTGAAGGTCACTGTTTAATCGCCATGCCGACAATGGGCGATGAACGTTTTGCACGCACGCTCGTCTACATGTGCGCCCACAACGAAGACGGTGCGATGGGGTTGGTGGTCAACAAACCCCTGGATGACTTGAGTTTTGGCGATCTCTTAACCCAACTCGGTATCGATCAGGGTCCAGCGGCCGATGCCATTCGGTTGCACTTCGGCGGCCCGGTTGAGACCGGTCGTGGGTTTGTTCTGCATTCTGATGACTACTCCAACGACGGCACGCTGCCGATCGCCGAAGGCGTGTCGTTGACCGCGACGGTCGATGTGTTGCGTGCCATGGCGCAGGGCGCTGGACCGCGACGCAGCCTGTTGGCGCTGGGCTATGCGGGCTGGGCGCCGGGCCAACTTGATGCCGAAATCCAAGGCAATGGCTGGTTGACCTGCGAGGCTGACGAAGAGTTGATCTTCGGCCAGAACCTGGGCGCGAAGTGGAACAAGGCGCTGGGCAAGATCGGCATCGACCCCGGCATGCTGACATCCGATCCGGGCATCTCCGGCAAACCCAACTGATCGTTCTGTGACACTTCGCTGCCTCGACGATTTTGTCGCCGGCGACGTCATTGATCTGGGCGAGGTAACGCTCAGCCAAGACGACATCGTTGCGTTCGCCGAACGATACGATCCACAGCCGTTTCATACCGATCCCGGTGCCGCGGCCACATCGATCTATGGCGGCTTGATCGCCAGTGGCTGGCAAACGGCCTGCCTTTTCATGCGTCTGCTTGCCACCAACCTGCTCAACGGGTCCTTGAGCCTGGGTTCCGGCGGGCTTGATGACCTGCGCTGGCTGGCGCCGGTCCATCCGGGCGACCGGCTGTCGGCGTCGATCAAGATCAAAAAGACCCGCGTCTCCAACAGCAAACCCGACCGCGGCATCGTGACCTGGCGCGGCTCGATGCGTAATCAGGACGGCGTTGAGGTCATGACCATCGACGCCACCTTCATGATCGGCACCGGCCGAAGCTAGGCTGTTCGTTTTGCCTGACTGACGTCGCGGGTCGCTGATCAGTCGCCGGCAAGGGCCGCGGCGCGATGCTGATGTTGCTGCAGGCGGAAATGCCGCCAGTCCGATTCCAACAGGGCGAACAGGCGATGGTCCTGCCAGCGGCCATCAATCTTGAGGTAACCGCGCGCCAGGCCTTCCTCATGGAATCCCAAGCGACGCAACAGCCGTTGACTGGCTTCGTTGTCGGGCAGACATGCTGCCTCGACCCGGTGCAGGCGCAAGGTATCGAAGATGTGCTCCAGAACGACGGCGACGCCTTCGCTCATGTATCCCTGTCGGGCATAGGGTTCGCCGACCCAATAGCCGATCGAACAGGTCATCGCGACACCACGCCGGATGTCGGCAATTGTCAGACCGCCAATCACCTGGCCGCCCTCGCGATCGAACATCAATAGACCGGACGATGTCCCTGCCAGACGCTCACGCTGAAGAATGCGCACGCGGCGGCGAAACGCCTGTTGCGTCAAACTGTCGGACGCCCAGGTCGGCTCCCACGGCTCCAGGAAAGTGCGCGAGACGCGCCGCACCTCAGCCCAAGACGACCAGTCTTCCATGCGAGCGGGGCGCAGCAAAACGCGGTCGCCCGTCAACACCGGTCCCGGTTGGTCGCTCGGCATGC
The DNA here is from genome assembly GCA_039028155.1 of Pseudomonadota bacterium. Lineage (NCBI taxonomy): Bacteria > Pseudomonadati > Pseudomonadota > Pseudomonadota bacterium. Next base: position 17,379 of record JBCCIS010000057.1, on the reverse strand, counting down.
GTTTCAGGAGGTTCAGCACTCAGCTCGCGTCAGGCAAGATGCCCGGCGATCCTCTCGTAATGTTGTTGGTAGCCGGCCGGGCCAATACTGGCGACGGTCGGCTGACAGGTGTGGAAAAGGCGTTCGGCGCTCGATGTAATCTGTTCGCCGTCGACCGCGTCCAGTTTCGCGACAATTTCATCCTGTGGCACGGGCCGGCCGAAAACCAACATCTGGCGCGCGACAGTTTCGCATCGTGACGACGTGCTTTCGCGCGACATGAGAAGGCCCGCTTTGAGCTGGGTGCGCGCGCGTTCCAGTTCCGCGTCGCTGATACCGTCGGTCGCGCGCTTCAGTTCGTGGGCGATGACCTCGCCGACCTCGTTGGAGTCCTCGTCCGCACAGCCGGCGTAAACGCCGAACAGGCCGCCGTCGATGAAGGACGAACCGAAGGAATAGATCGAATAGGCAAGGCCACGCTTCTCACGGATTTCCTGGAACAGGCGCGACGACATGCCGCCACCCAGCGCGTTCGACAGAAGCTGGACCGCGTAATAGTCGGGGTCCTCGTAGCCGACGCCATCGAAACCGACGACCATGTGTACCTGCTCGACGTCGTCGGCCTGTTCCTTGGCACCGCCGCCGTAAGCGACCGGTTCGGCCGAGTGCATGTTGGCGTGCCGCAGGCCGGCGAAGTGTTCCCCGGCAAGGCCGACAAGCGCGTCGTGCTCGACGGCGCCGGACGCCGCGAGCACCATGCTGTCGGCGCTATAGAACTGGCCCATGAAGTCGCTCAGCGCATCGCGGCTGAATCCATCGACCTTATCGGGCGTGCCCAGGATTGACCGACCCATCGGCTGGTCGGGAAACGCGCATTCCTGGAACAGATCAAAGACCAGATCGTCGGGCGTGTCGTAGACCTGCGCGATTTCCTGCATGACCACCCAACGCTCACGCTCGAGCTCGTCGTCGCAGAATGTCGAGTTCTGCAGGATGTCGGCCAGGATATCGACCGCCAACGGAACATCGTCTTTCAGGATCCGCGCGTAGTAGGCCGTGTGTTCGCGCGAGGTATAGGCGTTCACATGGCCGCCGACATCCTCGATTTCCTGGGCGATCGCCTGGGCGTCCCGGCGCTCCGTGCCCTTGAACGCCATATGTTCCAGAAGATGGGAGATTCCGTTCAGTTCGGCCGGTTCGTCGCGTGCCCCGACGTCGACCCACACCCCGACCGCCGCGCTTTCGACGCCCTCGATACGGTCAGTGACGACACGCATGCCATTGGCAAGCGTGGATACTTCAACACTCATGGTCCACCAGACGTTTTTGCTTTCTTGATGAAAGCTTGCACGGCTGCCAAGTCATTTGGCAAGTGTTCGACTCGTTCAGGCCGATCCATCACCTCGGCCAGACGGTCCAGTGCGGGGGGTGCGTGACCGATTGCCGCTGCAACCGCGTCCGGAAACTTCGCCGGATGGGCCTGGCCGTGAACGATGACTGGCACATCCGCGGGCACGCCAGTGGCCCTAGCCGCGGCCGTCCCGCATGCGGTGTGAGGGTCGACGATCACGCCGGAATTGCCGTGAATCCGGCGAATTTCCTGCAAAATCCCATCATCGTCCAAGCGAAAGGCGTCGAAGATCTGACGCGTCGCACCGGCCACATCGTTGCCGACCGCGAAGCCGCCATTGCGCGCGAGATCCGCCATGAGCTGTTCGATCGTGTCGCCGTCGCGGTCGTGCAGCTCGAACAACGCCCGTTCAAAGTTGCTTGAGACCTGGATATCCATGCTGGGGCTATAGGTCTCGACAACCGTCGACTTGCGGTATTCGCCCGACTCGACGAATCGGGCCAGGATGTCGTTGGCGTTGGTCGCGATGATCAACCGGGCGATCGGCAGACCCATCTTGCGCGCGGCAAAACCGGCAAAAATGGCGCCGAAATTGCCAGACGGGACGCTGAACGCGATATCGCGCCCCGGCGCGCCGAGCCGGACTGCGGACGCGAAGTAATAGACGATCTGGGCCATGACACGGGCCCAGTTGATCGAATTGACGGCTGCCATGCCGATCGCGCGGCGGAATTGATCGTCACCGAACATCGCTTTGACCAGGGCCTGGCAGTCGTCGAACGTGCCCTCGATCGCCAGGCAGTGGACGTTATCCGCGTCGACCGTGGTCATCTGGCGGCGCTGTACGTCGCTGACGCGCCCATCCGGGAACAGAATGAACGTCTGGATCCTTTCGCGGCCGGCGCAGCCTGCGATCGCCGCCGAACCGGTATCGCCGGACGTGGCGCCGACGATGGTCACACGCGTATCGCGGCGCGCAAGCGCACGATCGAACAGCCGGCCGAGCAGTTGAAGGGCGACGTCCTTGAAGGCGAAGGTGGGTCCGTGGAACAGCTCCAGGAGCCAATCGTTGTCGTTAAGCTGCGTCATCGGCACGACTGCGGCGTGATCGAACACCGCATAGGTCTCGCGCGTCAGGTCTTGCAACTCATCCGGTTCGATCCAGCTATCAACGAACGGCGCCATCACTCGCGCGGCGATCTCGGCGTAGCTCAGACCGGCCATCGCCTGGATGTCGTCGCGCGAGAACTGCGGCCAGGCCTCGGGCAGGTAGAGGCCGCCGTCGGAAGCAAGGCCCGTCAGCATGGCTTCTTCGAAATCCAGGACCGGCGCGCGGCCGCGTGTGCTCACATACCGCATGCTCTATCCGCCATAACGTTCAGCAAGATGGCTCTCGAACGCCGCCGTGCTGAGCGGCGCGCCCGTCGCCTGTTCGATGAGTTCGTCGGTGGTCAGGATGGCGCCCCATTGATGCACGTTCTGGCGCAGCCACGACAGCAGGAGACTGAAGTCGCCGCGGCGCAAACAATCCGGGATTTCCGGGTGGGCTTCGAGCGCCGCGCGATAGAGCTGAGCGGCCGCCAGGGCGCCAAGCGTATAGGTCGGGAAGTAGCCGATCAGACCGTCCGCCCAATGAATGTCCTGCAGACAGCCGAGACGATCGTCCGGCGGGCGAATGCCAAGCAGCCCCTCCATCCCATCGTTCCATGCCGCCGGCAGGTCGGCGGGGTCGAGATCGCCGGACAACAGCATGCGCTCCAAGCGGTAGCGCAGGATGATGTGGAAGGGATAGGTGATCTCATCGGCATCGACCCTGATAAAGCCTGGCTCCACGCGGTTCGAGAGGCGTATCAGGTTGTCGACCTGCCAGGCAGGCCCGTCGCCGCCGTAGGTTTCGCGCAACAGCGGCGCCAAGAATTCCAGGAACGGGCGGCCCCGGCTGACCTGCATTTCAATCAGCAGCGATTGGCTCTCGTGGATCGACATGCCGGCGTCGCGTCCTACCGGCTGACCGGCCCAGGCATCCGGCAGCCCCTGCTCATAGATCGCGTGACCGGTCTCGTGCATCACCCCCATGATACCCGACGCGAAGTCGTTCTCGTCGTAGCGCGTGGTAATCCGCACATCGCCGGTCGCGCCGCCGGTGAACGGATGGGCGCTGACGTCGAGGCGCCCGCATTCGAAGTCAAACCCCACCGCGGCCATGAGTTTGAGACCCAGCGACTCCTGGTCGGCTATGGCAAACGGCCCGGCAAGCGGCTCAGGCTTGCGCTGGTTGGCGCGGGCGTGCTCCAGATGTCCGGGCAGCACGTCGGCCAGGCGTTCGAACAGGGGATCGATGCGCGTTTCGGTAAGGCCGGGGTCGTACTCGTCGAGCAGAGCGTTGTAGGTCGACGTGCCCGTCGCCTCAGCCTTGGCGGCGGCACTTTGGCGGGTCAGGTTGATGACCTCGGCGAACGTCGGCAGAAAGGCCGCGAAGTCGGCCGCCGGACGGGCTTCCAGCCACACCTGCTGGCAGGCCGAACAGGCCCGTGAACGGGCTTCGACCAAGTCGGCGGGCACGGCGTTGGCATGGCGCCAGACACGCCGCATGGCTCTGATGTTGGCCTGTTGGGCGCCCTCAAGCGTGCCGCCTTCACCTTCCGCTTGTTCCAGAAGGTCGCCAAGCGACGGTTCGCTCAGCATGCCGTGGCACAGCCCCTCTAGCGCGGCCAGCTGATCGGCGCGTCCCGGCGCCCCGCCGCGCGGCATTGTGGTCTCGCGGTCCCAGGTCAAAATGCCGATGGTCTCGCGAAATGCCGCCAAATGGGCGAAACGCTTTTCCAGCTCTTGATAGGCCGGCGTCATGGGCTGCCCTTTCTGCGCATCGTGCGGAACAGGAGAATGCCATAGATGACCAGCAGGACCCCGGCCAGCGCAAACCACGTGAGCGCATACTGCAGGTGATGGTTGGGCAGATCGAGCCGCACCTGACCGCCCCGGGGCAGTTGCTGGGGGTCGCTGCCTTGATCCGCGACCACGACAATCGGCAGCAGCGGTACATCCGCCGCGGCCGCCATGGCGTCGGGGTCGATCCAATACCACTCCCCGGCCGATGGGTCGTTGTCGTTGGCAAAAGCGGTGCGTTCACTGAACTCGCGCACGATGCCGGTGACCCAGACCTGTCCTGCCGGAGATCCACTCCTCGACTCGGCCAGCCGCTTTTCCGGCGGCACCCAGCCGCGGTTGACCAGCACCGCGCGGCCGTCGGCCAACAGCAGGGGCGTGATGATGTGATAGCCGACGTCACCGCCGTCGACGGCGGGACGGTAGAGCGGCATTTCGCGGTCGTTCAAGAACGTTCCGAGCACCCGGACCGGCCGCCAGGGACGCTCGTCGGCGGGCAACGTCAGGACTTCGTCAAGCACCAGCGGGGCTTCGCCCATCCGTTGTTCCATGGCGGCGATGATGTCGCGCTTCCAGGACAGACGATCCAGTTGCCAGACGCCAAGCCCGATCAAGACCGCCAGCATGGGCAGGACAAACAAAGTGATGACGAGCGGTGAATGGCGCATGAAAACGCCCTCTCAAGCCGGCGGTTCGTTCTCGAAGCCGGCGACGCGGTGTTTGTACTGCAGGGCGATCATCACGCCCTTGAACGGCCGCAACAGCAGGATCGAACCAACAATGATCAGCGGCCCGAAGATAATGCCGTGGACCCAGAACGGGGGTTCGTAACTCAATTCCACCCAGGCCGCCAGTGCCGCCATAACGAAGCCGTAGATCAAGATGATAAAGACGGCCGGGCCGTCACCGGCATCCTCATGCGAAAGGGTCAGACCGCAAACATCACACCTGTCGGCAACGCGCAGGTAGCCGTCAAACAGCTTGCCCCGCCCGCATCGCGGGCATCGGCCCCTAAGGCCCGTGCCGAATGGCGACAGCGTGGGATAAGGGCCGGCCAACGGATCCAGGGATCCGGTACTAATGGTGCGCGATTTCGCCCGCGCCCCACCAGTAGATTGAGGTGAACAGGAACAGCCACACGACGTCGACGAAGTGCCAGTACCAGGCAGCCGCCTCGAAACCGAAGTGCTGGTTCGGCAGGAACTGATTCTTGTAGGCGCGCACCAGGCACACGGCCAGGAAGATGGTACCGACGATGACGTGGAAGCCGTGGAACCCAGTCGCCATGAAGAAGGTCGAACCGTAGATGCCTTCACGGAAGCCGAACGGCGCCAGCAGATACTCGACCGCTTGCAGGCTGGTGAACAGGAGACCCAGGATCACGGTCAGCCACAGCCCGGCGATCATACCCTCGCGGTCGCCCTCTTTCAGCGCGTGGTGCGCCCAGGTCACCGTCGTGCCTGACAACAGCAGGATCAGCGTGTTGATGAACGGAAGATCCCACGGATCAAACGTCATCGTGCCTTCCGGCGGCCAGATACCGCCCATCCATTCGGTCGGGAACAGGGCGGCGTTGAAGTAGGCCCAGAACCACGCGACGAAGAACATGACCTCCGACGCGATGAACAAGGCCATGCCATAGCGCAGACCCAATTGAACGGTCGGCGTATGGGCCTTGTCGATGATCGCCTCGCGGATCACGTCGCGCCACCACATGAACATGGTGAACAGCGACAGGATCAGACCGGGGAAGATCATCCACAGATAATCGTTGTTCTTGAAATACATCAGCGCGCCACCAGCCAGCACGAGCGCGGAGAACGCACCAAGCGCAGGCCACGGGCTGGGGTTGACCAGGTGGTAAGGATGGTTATGGGAATGATGCTCGGCCATCTGGCAACCTTTCGTCTAATCGCTCGCCGCGTCGGCGGTCCCGTCCAGGACGAGCGCGGCACTGTTCTGTTCCTCAACGCCGACCTGTTCAAAGAACGTATAGGACAGCGTAATCGTGTGCACGTCATCGGTGATCGGATCGTCGAACATTTCGGGATCGACAAAGAACGACACCGGCATCTCGACCGTCTCACCGGGCGCCAGCGTCTGCTCGGTAAAGCAGAAGCAGTCGATCTTCGCGAAGTACAGGCCCGCCTTGTCCGGCGTCACGTTGAACGTCGCGGTGCCGGTGATCGCCCGGTCCGTTGGATTACTGGCTTCGTAGAACATCAGCATCTGTTCGCCGACACGGACCTCGATCTCGCGGTCCAGCGGGCGGAACGACCACGGCATGCCGCGCGCCGTGTTGGCATCGAAACGTATGGTGACCCATCGGTCGTCGGTCTGACTGGGCGCCGCCTCGACAATCTGCGGCGTGCCGCCGAATCCCGTGACCTGACAGAACAGGCGGTAAAGCGGCACGGCCGCCACAGTCAGCGCGACCATGCAGCCGATAACGGCAAGGGTCGCCAGAACCGTCCGGCGTTTACCGCGTTGGCGCACCGCATCAGTCATGATCAGCTCGACCCGCCCAGTTTGACCAGGGTGACGATATAGACGAGCACGATGAAGCCGCCGAGAACCAGCCCCAAGGCGATGTTGCGGCGGCGTCTCTGGCGTTTCTGTTCATCGGTCAGCTGCATGGCACCGGTCTGCATGGCATCAAACGATCCCGTGGAGCGCGTTATCGACGACCAACAGGCCGAAGATCAACGCGAGATACAGGATCGAGAAACGGAACATCCAGCGTGCCGCCTGATCAGTCTTGTCGATCACGATCCGCAAGGCGCCCCAAATGAATACAAGGCCCAGGAGAGCCGCGCCGACGCCATAGACCGGACCGGCAAATCCCATGACCCAAGGCAGCATGGTCAGGGGCAGCATGAGGAACGCATAGAGCAGAATCTGGCGACGCGTCACCGCCGCGCCGGCGACCACCGGCAGCATCGGAATGCCCGCCTTTTCGTAATCGCCGGCCCGGTAAAGCGCGAGCGACCAGAAATGCGGCGGCGTCCAGAAGAAGATGATCGCGAACAACACGATCGATGCCATGGAGACATCACCGGTCACCGCGGCCCAACCGATCATCGGCGGGAAGGCGCCGGCGGCGCCACCAATGACGATGTTGTGGGGCGTGCGGCGTTTCAGCCAGACGGTGTAAACGAAGACATAGAAGGCGATCGCCAGGGCCAGCAAGCCGGCAGCGGTCCAGTTGACCGCCAACCCCATGAATGCCACCGACCCGACGGCCAACGTGACGCCAAACTCCAACGCGGTGCGCGGCGCCATGCGCCCGGCCGGTATAGGCCGGTTGCGGGTGCGCCGCATGATCGCGTCGACGTCGCGCTCGTACCACATGTTGATGCAACCCGAGGCACCCGCGCCGACGGCGATACACAGGATCGCGACCAGCGCCAGAACCGGATGCAGATTGCCGGGCGCGACCAGAACGCCGACAGCGCCGGTGAAGACGACCAGCGACATCACGCGCGGCTTCAAGAGCGCGAGAAAGTCGGCCGGTGTCGTCGCCGGTGACGCGGCGGCGTTTTCCATGATGATCGTACGATCGCTCGGCAAGGTCTTCGGCTCCCGCCCCTATTTGACCTGAGGCAGTTCTTCGAAGGTGTGGAACGGCGGCGGTGACGGCAGTGTCCACTCCAGCGTCGTCGCACCGGCACCCCACGGATTGGCCGGGCAGCGCACCCGTCCGATCACGAACACCCGCAGCAAGACATAGAAGAAGACAATCATGCCCAAGGCCGTGATGTACGAGCCATAGGATGAGATCTCGTTCCACCCTGCATAGGCGTCGGGGTAATCGGGAATACGCCGTGGCATGCCCGCCATACCCAGGAAATGCTGTGGGAAGAATGTGACGTTGACGCCGATCAGCGTCAGCCAGAAGTGCAGCTTGCCGGCCCATTCGGGATACTGGTAGCCGCTCATCTTGCCGATCCAGTAATAGAACCCGCCGAACAGCGCGAAGACGGCGCCAAGCGACAACACGTAGTGGAAGTGGGCGACGACGTAGTAGGTGTCGTGCATTGCCGTATCGATGCCGGCGTTGGCCAGCAGCACGCCTGTCACGCCACCAACGGTGAACAAGAAGATGAAGCCCAGCGCCCATAGCATCGGGGTCGTGAACTCGATCGAGCCGCCCCACATGGTCGCCAGCCACGAGAAGATCTTAATGCCCGTTGGCACCGCGATGACCATGGTCGCGACAATAAAATAGGCCTTGGTGTCGACGCCCAGCCCGACCGTATACATGTGGTGGGCCCACACGATGAAGCCGATGAAGCCGATCGCGACCATGGCATAGGCCATACCCAAGTAACCGAAGATAGGCTTGCGCGCGAAGGTCGAGATGATGTGGCTGATGATGCCGAAGGCAGGCAGGATCAGGATGTAGACCTCGGGGTGACCGAAGAACCAGAAGAGATGCTGGTAGAGGATCGGATCGCCGCCCAGCGCCGGATCGAAAAAGCCGGTGCCGAAGTTGCGGTCGGTCAGCAGCATGGTGATGGCGCCTGCCAGAACCGGCAGCGACAACACCAAAAGGAAGGCTGTGATCAGCACCGACCAGGCGAACAGCGGCATCTTGTGCAGCGTCATGCCTGGCGCGCGCATGTTGAAGATCGTCGTGATGAAGTTGATCGCGCCCAGAATGGACGACGCACCCGCCAAATGGATGGCTAATATCAGACAGTCGACCGCTAAGCCCGGACTGCCGTAAGTCGATAACGGCGCATAGATCGTCCAGCCGCTACCGGTACCGCCATCGATGAACACCGACATGACCACCAGGATCCCCGCCGGAACCAGCAGCCAGAAACTGATGTTGTTCATGCGCGGGAACGCCATGTCGGGCGCACCAATCATCAGCGGCACGAACCAGTTGCCGAAGCCGCCGATAAACACCGGCATGATCATGAAGAAGATCATGATCAGGCCGTGGCTGGTGATCAGCACGTTATAGAGTTGATGATCGCCGCCCAAAATGCCTTCGCCCGGAGCTTCCAGCTCCATCCGGATCAGGATCGACATCGCGAAACCGATCAGACCAAAGACGAAGCCATAGACCATGTACATCGTTCCGATGTCTTTATGGTTCGTCGAGTAGAGATAGCGAATGATGCCGCGCGGATGATCGTGATGATCGTCGTGCGCGTGATCGTCGGCGTGCGCTTGGGCTTCGGTCATCTCGTCATTCCTCCTGCCGGGCAGGGTATGTTGTTGTTCACTGGCCGGTCAGGCCGTTATCGGCGACAGAGATCGCCGGTGCGTTGTTGGCGGCGAACTCCGCCTGGGTCTCCGTGACCCACGCCTGGAACTCCTCTTCCGAAACCGCCTTGATCATGATCGGCATGAAACCATGCAGCTCGCCGCACAACTCTGAGCATTGACCGTAATAGGTGCCGGGCGTGTCGATCTTCAGCCACAGCTCGTTGATGCGGCCCGGCACGGCATCGGTCTTCACGCCCATGGCCGGCATCGCCCAGGAGTGAATGACGTCTTGCGACGTCACGAGCACGCGCACGACCTTGTCGACCGGGAGGACAACGGCATTGTCCGTTGCCAACAGCCGCAGCTCGCCTTCTTTCAACTGATCATCGGGGACCATGATGGCGTCGAACGAAATCTCGCCGTGATCGGGGTATTCGTAAGACCAGTACCACTGATGCCCGATCGCCTTCAGCGTCATGTCCGCCTCAGGGATCGTCTCTTCGTAATAAAGCAGCCTGAGGGATGGAATGGCGATCGCGATCAGGATCAGCACCGGCACGGTCGTCCAGACGATTTCCAGCAACGTATTGTGGCTAGTCCTCGACGGCTCCTTGTTGGCGCGCCGGTTGAAACGCACGATGATGATGATCATCAAAACCAGAACCAGGGCCGAGATACCCACCATCATGACCAACAGTCCGTCGTAGAACGAACTGATGTCGTGCATGATCGGCGACACTGCCTCCTGGAACCCCCAGGCCCAGTCCTCGACCTGCGCGAAGGCCGCACTCGTGCTGGCTATCAGACTGGCGACAAATGTCGCGAATCCGAGAAACCTCCTGACCAAGACCGCTCTCCTTTTATCGGTTCCGACGGAACGCAAGAATCCCCTCGGAAACAACCTTACTCCATACCCGCAGCGCGCCGCCAATCCCTACGGAACACCGCACTTTCTGTACGTTTTGCCTGCCGCGGCGGACCATACACAGCGGTCCCGGGAATCACAAGAGCGTGACGTTCAACACTGACCCCATCGAATTACCTGCGAACGCGCCGCATTCGCGTTATCTCTCTCAATCGCCCTGACTTGGTTGTCGCCGCCGCCGCCCCATATGTTGGGGCACGTCTTTGGAGTTGATGATGTCGCAATACCGCACACCTCACGAGCTGTTCTTCGCCCGCAATGACCTGGATGAAGGCCGTATCGAGCGACTCGTTGGGGACGCGCTGGGCGCGGCCGACGATGGCGAGCTGTTCATGGAGTACGTGCAGTCCGAAGCGCTGGCCTTTGACGACGGCAAACTGAAGACCGCCAGCTTCGATACCAGCCAGGGCATTGGCCTGCGCCGGGTGGTAGGCGAGGCGACGGCCTATTCGCACGCCTCGGAAGTGTCGGAGGCGGCGATCAAACGGGCCGTGGCGACCGTCAAGGCGGTCGACGGGCGAAGCGGTGTCAAGGGCGAGGCTCCGTCGCCGACCAATCGCAAGCTCTATGACGAGGCCAATCCGCTGGCCGAAATGGCGTTTGAGGACAAGGTCAAGCTGCTCCAGGACATCGACGCCTATGCCCGCTCGCTGGACCCCAGGGTCCACCAGGTCATGGCGTCACTCTCCGGCAACTGGCAAGTCGTCGCGATCATGCGCGCTGATGGACGCCTGATGACCGATGTCAGGCCGCTGGTCCGCCTGAACGTCCAGGTCGTCGCCGCCGAAGACGGGCGCATGGAAGCCGGCAGCCACGGCACCGGCGGCCGGTCGCTCTATAAGGATTTCGTGGTCACCGAGAACTGGCAAGCCCAGGCCGACGAGGCGTTGCGCCAGGCCTTGGTCAACCTTGACGCCGTCGCCGCGCCGGCCGGCGAAATGCCGGTGGTGCTGGGTCCGGGCTGGCCCGGCATCCTGCTGCATGAGGCGATCGGCCACGGGCTGGAAGGCGATTTCAACCGCAAGCAGACCTCCGCCTTCTCCGGCCTTCTGGGCGAACGGATCGCCGCGCCCGGCGTTACCGTGGTCGACGACGGCACCATCGAATCGCGGCGGGGCTCGCTGACCATCGATGACGAGGGCACGCCCAGCGAGTGCACGGTGCTGATCGAGGACGGCATCTTGAAGGGCTACATGCACGACCGCATGAACGCCCGGCTGATGGGCCATGCCCCGACCGGCAACGGCCGGCGCCAGAGTTTCGCCCACCAGCCGATGCCGCGCATGACCAACACCTACATGCTGGACGGCGACCGCGATCCCGAGGAGATCATGGGATCGGTCAAGAAAGGGCTCTATGCGGTGAATTTCGGTGGCGGCCAAGTCGATATCACCAACGGCAAGTTCGTGTTCTCCGCCGCCGAGGCCTATCTGATCGAGGACGGCAAACCGACCAGCCCGGTCAAAGGCGCGACGCTGATCGGCAACGGTCCGGATGTCCTGACAAAGGTCGCGGCGGTCGGCAATGACATGGCGCTTGATCCCGGCATCGGTACCTGCGGCAAGAACGGCCAGGGCGTCCCGGTCGGCGTCGGCCAACCGACCATCATGGTTGAAGGCCTGACCGTCGGCGGCACCGACGCTGCGGAAGCAGCCTGACCGGCAGCAGACAAGCTACCGCCGAGTCGGGTTAACGTATTGAAAAATATACGTATTCAGACGACTTATCTGTGACTGTCGGGCATCAGACAGCCTTGTAGGCTGCGGCTGCGGCATCCTTCGACCTATTGGCGTCGTGACGCGCGTGCCATCACAGGCCCCAGAGCGAGAATGGCGAGAGTAACAGCGGCGGTCGCGAGAAAGACCGCCGCGTAACTGTCGGTGATCTGGAGCACGGCGCTGGCGAACGCTACGCCGACAGTGGCGCCCAAGAGCTGCGTGCCGAGAAGAATGCCGCTTGCCTCGCCGCGCATGTCGTCGTCAACCTGGGCCAGGGCGGCCTTGCGCGGAGGCGCCAAGGTGAGCGCCATGAAGATGCCCCAGATCACCAGCGCCGGCACCAAGACCGCATAGCTTTCAAGCAACATGGCGCCTGCGACCCAGACAAAAACCAAACCGACGACGAGAAGGCCGATCAAGGTCAGGCGCAGCGACGACATGCGATCGGCGAGCTTGCCGGCATAAACCGCGGCGATCGGGATCGGCACCATGGCCGGCAGCAAGGCCAACCCTGCCACCAGCGGGTTCATGCCCAGGTTGTGCTGCAGGTAGAGCGCGCCGAACACCGCCAGCACCATGCGCTGAAACATGCCGATGAACGTCGCCAGGTTGGCGAAGGAAAAAATGCCGTCGCCGAACATCGCGACGCGGATCAGCGGCAGGGGGTGGCGCAGTTCGACGATTGTGAAGACCGTCAGCAGAACCGCCGCGACGGCGAAGACGGCCCAGGTCTGCAGGGCATCCCAGCCCCAGGCCGCGCCCTCCATCAAACCGATCACCAGCGCCGCCAAGCCGGCGACCAGGGTAACCAGGCCGGCGATGTCGAAACGGCGTGGCGCGGGCTCCCTGGGGCTCTTGAAGCGGCACACGATGACCAGCGCGATGATGCCGACGGCCAGCGGCACGTTGATCCAAAAGATCCAGCGCCACGACACGACCTCGGTGAAGAAACCGCCGACCAGCGGCCCCAGAACCAGGAAACCGGCCGCGACACCGCTGAACACGCCGAGCGCCCAGCCCTCGCGTTCCGGTGGGAAGATCATCGTGCTCATGGCGAGCGACGCCGGATAGAGTGCCGCCGCACCCAGACCCTGCACCGCGCGGGCGACGATCAACACCGTTCCGTCATCGGCCGCCGCACAGACGATCGATGACAAACCGAAGACAAGGACACCACCGAAGTAGATCGGCCGTAACCCGACGAGGTCGCCGAGCTTGCCGAAGACGGCAATGAAGGCCGCTAGAACGAGAAGATAGGCGTTCACAACCCAATGCGATGCGCCAGCCGACATGCCGAGCTCGTGACGTATGGTCGGCAGTGTCAAGCCAACCGCGGTCTCGTTGAGCGCGATCAAGCCGACCGCCGCACCCATGGCGATCAGCAGCGACCAGTTTCTGATGTTTTCGTTCATCGCGGTACCCCGTCCCGCGCGCCGCATCGGTCGTGCTGCATGCTGACCTGACCATACAGTCTCTTGACGGCACTTGGCGAATGACGTGCCGGGCCAGCCCAGAGCCATCCACCTGAGGGACTGGTCGAGGTCGCGCTTCCAGACTAGCCTGCACACCGTTTGCTGCCGATTTGTACCGGGCGAGGAGTTCCACCGTGTTGACCGTGATGATCGTCCGCGTGAAGCAGCCCGGCGGCCGATTGTGAGCGCGCCGATCGAGCGCAGCCAGTGGCTGCCATCACTGATGTTGGTGGCCTCGGCGGCGTGTTGGGGGCTTTTCTGGATCCCGATGCGCGAGTTTCGCGATGCCGGTCTGGACGCCGCCTGGGCTGGCGTCGGCCAGTTTCTGACGCCGTTTGTCGTTTTGGTTCCGTTTGCGATCTGGCGCGTGACACAAGGCAAACCGACCGGTCTGGCGTCGTGGAAGACGGCGATCTTCACCGGCGGCGCCTTTGTGCTTTACGCCGACAGTCTGGTCCTGACCGAGGTCGCGCGCGCGCTCATCCTGTTCTACGTCTCGCCGGCTTGGGCGACGATCTTCGAAGTCACGCTGATGAAGCGCCGGCTCACCTTCCCGCGCGTGCTGGCGATCGTCCTGGGTCTGGCCGGTCTCTATGTCATCCTGGGCAGCGATGGCAGCATCCCGATACCGCACAACACCGGCGACTGGATGGCCCTGCTGTCGGGCCTGTTCTGGGCCTATGGCTCGACCCGCATCCGCATGACGCCCGGTGTCGGCATGTTCGAGAACGTCTTCTCGTTCTTCATGGCCGCGTCGCTGATTGGTCTTGCCATCACCCTGCTGCCGATCGACGCGCTCGGCCGGCCGCCGTCGATGTCTCAGACCATCGACCTGCTGCCCTGGCTGCTGCTGGTCGCGGTCGCTTTCCTGATCCCCGTCATGTGCATGCAGCTCTATGCGGTTCGGCTGGTCGACCCAGGCCGCGTCGGCATCCTGTTTCAGGCCGAGGCGATTTTCGGCATCGCCAGCGCCGCCATCCTGACCACCGAACCCTTCGGTTGGATTGAGGCTACCGGCACGGCGCTGGTGATCGCCGCCGGCCTGGTCGAGGTGGCCGTCAACCGGCCGCGCGCGCGCCGTACCACACAGGACAACTAGCGCATCGTTCAGACCTTGGCGGCCGTGACGTCGACTTCGATCACCATGTCGGGATCGGCGAGGCCGGCGACATAGACGAGCGTCGCGGCTGGTTTGGCGCCGTCCAGTGCCTCGATGCGGACCTCGCGGCTATAGGTCAGATGCTCGGCGACGTTCGGCGTCATGTAGATCGTCAGTTTGACGATATCGTCCGGCGTCATACCGGCGGCCTCGACCACCGCGCGCACGTTCGCCCAGGTCTGCTTGATTTGGCCCTTATGGTCCTTGATCAGATCACCGCCCAGGTCGATGCCGACCTGACCGGCGGTCACCAGCCAACGCGCGCCAGCCGGCACCTCGCTGTTCTGGTAGTAGGGCGCGACAGGCTGATAGACCGTATCGGGATTGTAGCGTTTGATCGTCATGGCTGTGCCCTTCTCTTTGCTTCGTCGTCACTCGGCCTTGGCCGCGATGCCCTTGACCTCGATCATCATGGAGGGCGCCGCGAGAGCCGATACAAAGATCATGGTCGAAGCGGGCGCGATATCGCCCAGCGCCTTTTCACGCGCGGCACGCACGGTCGCCAGGTGTTCGGCGCCGACCACATAGGCTGTCACTTCGACCAGGTCTTCCGGCCCCATACCTTCGGCCGCCATGATCGCCAGCATGTTGGCAAAGGCGAGATCGCTTTGCGTGGCCGGGTCGTCCGGCACTTTGCCCTCCGCGTCGATACCGACCTGACCGGCGAGAAACAACACGCGCATGCCCGGCGGCACGACGACACCGTGGCTGTAGTTGGAGAACGGCGGTGCGATGCCGTCCGGCGTAAAACGTTTCAGCATGGTGGCGTCCTCCAGAAAGGAACGGTTTGCCGAGGCTCTAAAAGGCGTACTCGGTAAAGACGGGATCAACCTTGCCGCCCCAGGGCCCGTGATACTGTTCCAGCAGGATGTCGGCGGGGGTCTTGCCGGATTCGGCGATCTCCATCAGTGAGTCCAGGAAGTGGACCTCGTCTAGCGTGCCGTCGAATATGGCGCGCCGTTTGAGGCCTTCCGCCGAGATGGTGAGAACACGCTTGGCGACATCCTGCACCGTGCCGTCGCGGAACGAGGCTCTCAGCCCCCAGGACGGCACGTCAGCCTTCATCGCCATTTGCTCCTCCCAGGTCCAGTCCTTGACCAGATCCCAGGCGGCGTCCAGCTCGGTCGCCGAATAGAAGATGCCGACCCAAAGCGCCGGTAAGGCGCAAATGCGCCGCCAGCTCGCGCCGTCGGCGCCGCGCACTTCCATGTAGCGTTTGATGCGCACATCCGGGAACAGCGTGGTCAGGTGGTCTTCCCAATCGCTGACGGTCGGGATTTCGCCGGGCAGCGCCGGCAGCTTGCCGTCCAAAAAATCCCGGAACGACTGGCCGGAGGCGTCGATGTACTTGCCGTCGCGCATGACGAAGTACATCGGGACGTCGAGCGCATAGTCGACATAGCGCTCGAAGCCGAACCCGTCCTCCATGACAAACGGCAGGATGCCGCTTCGCGCGTTGTCGGTATCAGTCCAGACCTGGGCGCGATAGCTCAAGAAACCGTTGGGCTTGCCTTCGGTGAACGGCGAGTTGGCGAACAGCGCGGTTGCCACCGGCTGCAAGGCCTGGGCAACGCGGAACTTCTTCACCATGTCGGCTTCGGAACCGAAATCCAGGTTCGCCTGGATCGTGCAGGTGCGCAGCATCATGTCGAGACCCAGCGTGCCGACCGT
Organism: Pseudomonadota bacterium; assembly: GCA_039028155.1. Lineage (NCBI taxonomy): Bacteria > Pseudomonadati > Pseudomonadota > Pseudomonadota bacterium. Next base: position 998 of record JBCCIS010000057.1, on the reverse strand, counting down.
CGGCATATAGGCGCGCATGATCTTGTAGCGCCCTTTGGGCATCCACGGCACGTCCTCGCGCCGGTCGACCGGACGGAAACCCAGACCAAGAAACGAGACTCCGAGTTCCTCGGCAACCTCCTTGCACTGATCGAGGTGAGCGTTCACCTCGCGGCAGGTCTCGTGCAGATCGAACAGTGGCGCGCCCGACAGCTCGACCTGGCCGCCTGGCTCCAGCGACACATTCTGGCCGTCCTTGGTCAGGCCGATCAGGGTCTCGCCCTCCAGGATCGGCTGCCAGTCGAAGCGCTGCAGCTCGGTCAGGATGGCATGGATGCCGTTCTCGCCGTCATAGGGCAGCGGCCTGTTGGTGCCGACCTCATAGGCGAACTTTTCGTGCTCGGTGCCGATGCGCCAGGTCTCGGGCGGTTTGCAGCCGCTCTCCAGCCGCTCGATGAGCTGGCTCTTGTCGGTGAGCGGTGTGGTGTTCAGCGCGGAAGGAATAGACAAAGATTGGGCCTCAGGGGTCTTTAATGTCCCGGGCGACAGCGGGGTTTAACCTAGCGTCACCTTGGGCGGCTTGCCAATACGCAAGAGCGGCCACCGCGGCGGTCTCGGCGCGCAGGATGCGGGGGCCCAGTCCGACGGCAACCGAGACGGGAACATCACCGATCAAACCGCGCTCCGGCTCCGAAAAGCCGCCTTCAGGGCCGACAAGAAGCGCCGCGGGCGCCTGGGCGCCGCGCTCAAACACGGCCATTGCCGGTTTCCCGCCGCCGGACTCGTCACACAGGATCAGGCAGCGCGCCTCGTCCCAATCCGCCAGAATCGCAGCCATGGCTTGTGGTGCGGCGCAGTCCGGCACGCTTAGCCTGCCGCATTGCTCGGCCGCCTCGATCGCCCAGTCGCGCAACTTCGCCTGGCGCGGCGCCGGCGCGCTGGTGTGTTCAGTCATGACCGGCACCAGCGCGGCCACGCCGAGCTCCGTCGCTTTTTCGACCAGAAACCGCAGGCGTTCT
>JBCCIS010000056.1 GCA_039028155.1 Pseudomonadota bacterium | reverse complement strand
GTCGTCCTGCATCCAGATCTGGCAGGCGGGTTCATCCTCGATGCCGTTCTCGACGCCTTTCAGCCAACGATCCCACCATCTCAGACCCTCTTGCAGAAATCCCATGGCGGGGCCGGGCGTGCCGAAGTGGGGATAGACGTGAGTCCACGGCCCGATCAGTGCGCGGCGCGGGCCCTTGAGGTTCTCCATCAGGCGCAGGATCGCGTCGGTGTAACCATCGGTCCAGCCGCCGACGGCATAGACTGCGCATTCGATGGCGTCGTAATCCTCGCACACCGATCCATGCTGCCAGAACCCGTCGCGCCGCTGGTGGCGGGTCCAGTCGATCAGCGGACAGTCGGTCTCGTTCAGGCGTTCGAGCCACATGTCGCGCCAGCGTTCGCCAACGACCGTGGGATCGGGCCAGCGCGACACGACGGCAAAGATGCCGGACCCCCAGCTGACCCCGTCGTTCAGCAGGCAGCCGCCCATGTAGTGGACGTCGTCGGCGTAGCGGTCATCGGTCGAGCAGCAGGTGATGATGGCTTTCAGTGCCGGCGGCCGGCGTGTGGCGGTCTGCAGGCCGTTGAAGCCGCCCCAGGAAATGCCGATCATACCGACGGAGCCACTGCACCACGGCTGGTCGGCCAGCCAGGCGATGGCGGCGACAAGATCGTCCTGTTCGCCCGCCAGATACTCGTCCAACAACACGCCGTCGGAATCGCCAGAGCCGCGCAGGTCGAGCCGCACGCAAGCATAGCCGTGGCCCGCCCACCAGGGATGCGTCAGGACGTCGCCCGCCGCCGTGCCGTCGCGCCGGCGGTAGGGAATGGCTTCCAGGATGACGGGCACCGGGTCGGCCTCGGCGTCTTCGGGCAACCAGACCCGGGCGGCGAGATTGGCGCCATCGGACATCGGCACCCAAAGGGTCTCGATCTCGCGTATCGGGCGGGGAAAGTCGCGGCGTACGTGCATGCTCGGCGTTGGTGTTCCTCGTAGAAAGGGACCGGCGTGACCACAGCCGCGCCGGTCCCGGTTAGGCGTTTAGGCGATCCGGCTAGACGACGCCGAAGTCGCGGAACAGATAACTCTCGCCCGATGGCGACAGCGCCGGCACCAGATTGTCGCGATAGAGGAACGCGTTGACGCCGTGGGTAACGAAGATATAGGCGCCGCTCTCTTCCATCATGTCCTGCATGTCGACATAGAGGTCGTGGCGTTTTTGTGGATCGCTCTCGGCCACGGCGGCGTCATGCATCGTCGCGTAGTCCGGACTGTTCCACCGCTCCCAGTTCCACTCGCCGATCTGCTCAGGCACGAACCATGCGGTCGCCCAGAACGGATCGGGCGCCATGGAGTAGTTGTTGTAGATCATCTGCAGATCTTTCCAGGAATCGCCTTCGGCCTCGATGCCGAGGGTCCAGAAGGTGCCGGAATCCATCGGCAGGACCTCCACGTTGATGCCGATTTCCGCCAAGTTGGCCTGAATGACCTGGGCGACGGCGACTTTGTCGGTCGTGCTTTGGACCGACAGCGTGGTATCGAAACCATCGGCCAAGCCGGCTTCTGCAAGCAGCTTCCGCGCTTCGTCCAGGTTCTTTTCGTTATAGATGTTGTTGTCGCGGTGACCGATCAGGCCGGGCGCGATGATGCCGGTCGAACGCTCGGCGACGCCGAAGAAGGCGGCCTCGATGATCTGATTGACGTCGATCGCTAGCTGAATGGCGCGGCGTACCCGCTCGTCGTCGAACGGCGGGTGGTCGACGTTCATGCCGATCCATTCGTAGTTCAGCGGCGGGCGCACCATCATCTTCGTCTCGGGCGGCAGGTTCGCCTCGAACTGGGGCACCGAGCTGATGGCGATCTGGGTCATGTCCAGATCGCCCGCTTCATAGGCGACCTCGGCCGTCTTTTCGTCCTCGATCGGGAAGATCTCGATGACGTCGAAATAGGGTTTCTTTCCCGGCCAGCCGTCGTGGCGTTCCAGCACCAGCTTCTGGCGCTGATCCCAGGACCGTATCTTATAGGGGCCGGATTGGGCCGGCGGCGTGGTCGTGAAAATCTTGTCGGACAGTTCCTCGACCGCCTTCTTGCATACGATTGAGCCGGAGCCATAGGGCATGGTGCTGCGGAACAAGGGCGCGAACGGTGCATTCAAGTGGATGACGCCGTTGTACTTGTCGATGATCTCGACCGTCTCCAGGGTCGACCAGTCGATCGCGGCCCAGGATTCCAGCGCCCCGAGGCGCTCGAAGGAATACTTGACGTCTTCGGTGGTCAGCTCGCCATAACCGTCGGTCCACATGATGTTGGGCATCAGGCGGAATTTGATGTCGGTCGGCGAGGAGACGTCGATTTCCTCCGCGGCCTCAAGCTGCCAATCCCACTCGCTGCCCGGCTTGAAGCCGACCAGCTTGTTGAAGATCGCCATCATCACGTCTTGGTCGGCGGACGCTGCGGGGCTATAGGGGTCGATACTTTGGATGTCGGAGTTGCTGCGCACGCGAAGAACCTTCTCGCCCTCGGCGTTGACATAGCGCGGTGCGGCCATCGCGGCTGCCCCTGCCAACGCGCCACGCATGACGCCGCGGCGTGTCGCCGCGAACCGACGAGCCCAAGAGTTATCGAACGTTCTAAAACGCATGGCATATTCTCCACTGAAACTGTGAAACGGCCATCGGGCGGGGCCGCAATCATGTCATGCTACGGGTTGTTATGTAGTCTTACAACGAAATGCGATGTCTACGGTCCGCGTGTTTCAACGATGTCGCTGACGACCGCCCACATCCTTCCACCACCTTGATCGAGGGGTTCACCGTGGACGACCGCAGTCCGACCGATGTGTCGCCCGATACCTTTCAACGTCTCGGCCAGAAGGTGGTCGAGCGCATCGCCGAACATCTGGCAGGCCTTCGCGATCTGCCCGTAGCGCCCGATACATCGCCGGCGGCGCTGCGCGCACGGTTGGGCGACGGGGCCATGCCGGAGGCGGGCGGCGAAATCGATGATGCCTTATCCGACATCGCCGATCTGCTGTTCGCCAACACCTGCCTCAACGGCCATCCGCGCATGTGGGGCTACATCACCGGTTCGCCATCGCCGATCGGCGCCTTGGGCGACCTTCTGGCAGCCGCCGCCAACCCCAACGTCGCCGGATGGAACGGCGCGCCGTTGGCGACAGAGATGGAAAACCAAACCGTTAAGTGGATTGGTGAACTGTTAGGTTTTTCAATAAGTTGCAGTGGAATTCTAACGTCCGGCGGAAACGCCGCGAACTTCGTTGCCATGCTGGCCGCCAGGCGCGCCAAGGCCGATTGGGACATCCGCCAGGAGGGCATGGCAGGCCGGGTGATGACGATCTACGCGACGTCTGAGGCCCATGCCTGGCTCGACAAGGCGGCCGACCTCTTCGGTATGGGCACGAATGCGGTCAGGCGTGTCAAAACCGACGATGGCCTGCGCATGGATCTCGGACATTTGGCGCAATTGGTTCATGACGACCAGGCCGCTGGTGCCATGCCGTTCTTGGTCGTTGGCTCTGCCGGGACGACGGCGACCGGGGCGGTTGATCCGCTGCCGGAGATCGCTGCGTTGTGCCGTTCGGAGAACCTGTGGTTCCACGTTGACGGCTGTTACGGCGCGCCAGCGGTGCTGGACACTGCTGCGCCCGAGGCGCTTGCAGGCATGGCCGAGGCGGACTCGCTGGCGGTCGATGCACACAAGTGGCTCTATGTGCCATTGGAGGCAGGCTGCACGCTGGTGCGCGATTCGCGCGTGCTGACCGAGGCGTTCGCCACCAATCCTTCCTATTACGCGATGGCGGTGGAGGAGGGCGGCGAGCCGATTACTGACTATTACGCTATGGGCCTGCAAAACTCGCGCGGCTTGCGCGCGCTCAAGGTCTGGCTGACACTCAAACAGATGGGCCGTGACGGCTATCGCAGAGCGATCGCGCGGAACATGGCGCAGGCGCGAATGATGTTCGAGGCACTCGACGCCGCCGACGACTTCGAGGCGGCGACCTGTCAGCTCAGCATCACCACCTTCCGCTACGTTCCGCGGAACCTCGTGGGCCGCGTGCTCGAACCAGCCGTCAGCGCGTATCTCAACAATCTTAACGCGGCGCTCATGATGCGCGTGCAGCGCAGCGGCGATCTCTATCTCTCTACCGCGGTCGTCGACGACCGCCAACTGCTGCGCGCCTGCATCGTCAACTTCCGCACGACGGATGACGACGTGCGCAGTGTGCCCGAACGCGTCCGCTGCCTGGCCGAACCGCTGGACGCCGAGATGCGCGGGGAAGCCGGACTCTAGGCTGCGTCTGCCTTCGGCGGTTCGAACTGAAGCCAGCAGTCTTTACCTGGGTTCTCGCGGCCGCGATGTCGGCGTGTCAGAAAAACGAAATTGACTCAGTTTTCGAAGCGCATTACGAATTCGTAGTCAACTTCGATTATCGGATCGACCGGGGATAACCATCGAAACCGCATGTCCGGACTACGTGAAAAATCCAAGGCGCGCCGCCGCCAGGCCATCCTGCGCGCGGCGGCCGAACTGTTTGCCGAGCATGACTACACGGCAACCCGCATGGAGATGATCGCCGAGCAGGCGGAGGTCGCGCTCAGCACGCTCTATCAATACTTCCCGTCAAAGGCCGATCTGGCGCGCGAGATCTATCGCCAGGACACGGATCTGGTGCGCGGCCGTCAGGAAGACATCATCGCCCATCCACCCGACGACCCGGTCGAGGCGGTCATGGCGCTGATTGAAACCGACGTGAATAGCTCGCTCGACTACACGGATGCCCGGACCTGGCGGCAGATCGTGGTGGCCGGCTTCATGGAGTCGGGCCGCGACGGCATGGGCGTCGACCCGTTTTCCGAAACCGAAGTCGAACCGTTCCAGCGCTTGCTCGAGACGCTGTGCAAGAACGGCCATCTCCCGTCCTCGACCGACGTCCCGGAGGTCGCGAAGTTGCTCGGCCTCGTCAACATGGGCGTCTTCTTTCACAACATGGCGACGCAGCCAGGACGTGAGAAGTCGCTTGAACGGGCACGACCCTATGTCGAGACGATTATCGGCCGCGTCGCATAGACCCACGACACCAACACCAGACAGTCGGAGAGGAGCATGAACAAACTCAGCAACGTCGACCGCGCTCTGCCGGAACACGGCACGCCGTGGATCGACCTGCAGCACGAACTCAATGCCAGCCGTGCCGACGATTTGGACTGGACCCATGGCGCTCTCTATTACCACTGGCCCGAACCCGGCGGTAACGTGCACCAGGCCGCCATGGCCGCCGGCAACATCTTCTTCACCGATATCTGGCTCGGCCGTTTCAGCCAGCCCAGCGTCAACAAGCTGTCGTCGGAAATCGAGGGCTTCGTGCTCGACCTGCACGACGCGCCCGCCGACGGTCATGTGACGCTGACATCCGGTGGTACCGAGTCGATCCTTCTGTGCATGAAGGCGGCGCGTGATTGGGCCCGCCAGGAGCGCCCGAAGATCACCAGGCCGAAGGTCGTCGCGCCGTTCTCGGCCCATCCGGCGTTCAGCCGTTCGGCCTTCTATTTCGGCCTCGATCTCGTCCGCGTGCCCGTCGGGCCGGACCTGCGTGCCGATCCCAAGGCGATGGAGCAGGCGATTACCGACGACACCATCGCCCTGATCGGTTCGGCGCCAAGCTGGCCTTACGGTCTGATCGATCCGATCCCGGAGATCGGCGCCTTGGCCGAAAAATATGGCCTGTGGTGCCACGTCGATGCGTGTATTGGCGGATTCCTGATCCCATTCTATCGCGCACTGGGCGATGATCTGACCGCGATGAACTTTTTAGTGCCCGGCGTGACGTCGATCTCTGCTGATCTGCACAAGTTCGGGTTCACACCGCATGGCATCTCCTCGGCCACGTTCCGAAGCCACGATCATGCGCGGCATGGTCTGTTCGAAATGTCGGATTGGCCGTGCGGGCGTTATGCGGCCGAGACCGTGCAGGGCACCAAGGCCGGCCACACGGCGGCGAGCGCCTGGACGACGATGCGGTTGTTGGGTCGGGAGGGTTATCTGGACGTCGCGCGGCGGCTGCACGAAACGACGGACAAGCTGGTCCGGGGCATGGCACCGCTCGGCATCACGCCGCTGGCCCAGCCGGAGGCGGGCATCCTGGTTGTCACCGGCAGCGACGTCGATATCTTTGCCGTCAGCAAAGGTCTTTTCGAGCGTGGCTTTCCCCATTGCAGCGTGCTGCAGCCGGAAGCCCTTCACTTCGTGCTCAACCCGCTGGAGAACGACGCGCCAATCGATGCGCTTCTGGAAGCCATGAGTGGCGCCGTCGCCGATGCCAAGGCCGGTCGCATCACACGAGAGGGCGAGCAGGCCACCTATGCTTAGCCACTGGCGCCGGCGCGCAAATCAACCACGGCGGAACCGTCATCACGGACGTTCGCTTTGGAGCGCGCGCTCATGCCGCCTGGGCCTCGGACATGATGGTCAGTCTATGCAAGACTTGAGCCCTGGGAACAGAACCAACTTGGCAGCCATCCCATGAACCGCATGTTTCCGCTTAACGGACGCGCCTGGGACGAACTGAGCGAAGAGCTCGAAGCGCGAAAGAGTGACGACATCCCCTGGCACGAGGGGCGCACCCATGCCACCGCCTTTCATGCCAGCGACGATGTGCTGGATGTCGTGAAGGCCGCCTACGGCATGTACCTGACGGAAAACGGGCTTTATGCCGGCCGCGCCTTTCCGAGCGTCGGCGGGCTGGAGAGCGAGATCATCGCGATGCTGTCGGAGTTTCTGGGTGGCGACCGGGCGACCAGCGGCATCATCACGTCCGGCGGTTCCGACAGCATCATGACCGCCGTGCGCGCCGCACGCGAATGGGCAAAGGCCGAGCGTCCCGATATCGCGCGTCCGACCGTCCTGCTGGCGCAGAACGCTCATCCCGGATTCAACAAGGCGGCCGACTACCTTGGTCTGCAGGCGCGTCGCGTCCCCCTCGGGACGGATTTACGCGCCGACTCCGAACGTATGGCCGAGGCAATCGATGGCGACACGATCATGCTTGTCGGCTCTGCGCCTGCCTGGCCCTACGGAATGATGGATCCAATCGAGGATCTTGCCGCACTCGCCGAGCGCAACGGGTTGTGGTTCCATGTCGATGCCTGTGTCGGCGGAATGATCGCACCGTTCGTTCGGGCGATCGGCAGAGAAGTCCCCCACTTCGACTTGCGCATTCCAGGGGTCACCTCGCTTTCCGCGGATCTGCACAAGTACGGTTACGCGGCGAAGAACGTGTCGGCGGTGCTGTTCCGCGATACCGCGCATCGCGACTTCGCCCACTTCGCGTTCGAGGACTGGCCCGCGGGCAGCTACGCGACCTACACGACGGCCGGGTCCCGTACGGCCGGGTCGCTCGCAGGCGCGTGGACCGTGCTGAACTATCTCGGCGAAGACGGTTACAAGAACTTTGCGCGTGTCTCCATGGACGCGCGCGACCGCATGATCGACGGCATAGAGCGGCTGGGCGGCATGCAGGTCATCGGCGCTCCCGAGGTCACGCTGTTCGCAGTGACGTCGGAGGAACACGACCTGATCGATATCGCCGAGCGCATGAAGGCGATGCACTGGTACCCTAACCGCATTCGCGAGCCGCACGGCCTGCACTTTGTCATGAACCCAATCCATGCGCCGATGGTCGACGGGTTCCTTGAAGCCCTAGAGCGCTGCATTGCAGAGGCTGGCCCTAAAGGGTCTACACACGCCGAAGCAGACGTGCGTTACAACTAGTGTAGATAACGCCAAGGCGCACCAACCGGCACGCCGGCACCAAGCGTACCGGCGATGGCCGTTTAGCGCTCAATCCTGGCGCCACCGTGGACGTGGCTGGTACCGCCGACAGTCAAGATGGCGACGATGAAGAGGGCGCCCGTCAGCCAGAACATGGCAGCCGCGCCGAAGGTGTCGAGTACCCAGCCGAAGACCGGCGGCGCTGTGACATAGGCCGCTTCCATGGCGACGGTCATGAAGGCGAAGACCTTGCCCGTCTCGCCGGGCGGCGTTACGCGCCGCACGATCAGATCGCGCGACGGCGGCACGACGCCGGTGGTCAGGCCGACCGCGCCAACCAGTAACAACATGCCAACCGTGCCCGCGTCGATCTGGACAACAAGCACCACGAGCACAGCGGCCACCCCGAAACAGAAGGCCGCGACCGCGCCATGGTGATGGGTGTGATCGGCGACCAGGCCGCCGATCAAGATGCCGACCGCGCTGGCGGCGAAGAAGATGCTGAGCGCGAAGTTCGCCGTCGCCAATGGCGTACCGTGGTGCTCATAAAGTGCCGCCGGCAGGAAACTGTCGAAACCGATATGCGCGATCGAGATCATCAGGAAGAACAGGAAACACATCATCATCGGTGCCGACATCAGGAGCGAGATACCGGAAAGCAGCGGTGGCTTCTTGCCATCGGCGCGCGGTTTGACGTGACCGGCTTCGCGCTCGTCTTTCAGATCGCGTCCATTGACCAGATAAAGCAGGCCCATGGCGATGCCGATGATGCCCGAGGTGATCATTGCCGAGCGCCAGTCCCACCAGACCAGCGCAAGGCCGATTACGGCAGGCGCGACGGCAAAACCGACATGGCCGGCGAAGGTATGGACGCTGAACGCGCGGCCCAACCAGCGCGGCGGCACGGTCGCCGAGAGAATGGAATAGTTCGCCGGGTGGAAAACCGTGTTGCCCAGAGCGTTCGCGATCATCAAAAAGGCGAGCTGCCAGTATGATGTCGCGAAGCCCATGCCGAGCACAGACAGGCCAAGCAGTACCATGCCGGCGACCAGCATGTAGCGCGCGGGCACCCGGTCGCACAGCACACCGACGGGCATCTGCATAACCATGGCGACAACGCCACCAACCGCCATCAGGATGCCAAGTTCGGCATAGTTGACGCCGAACTCCGTCGTCCAGACTGGAAACAGCGGTGGCAGCAGCAGGATCAGGTAGTGGTTGATCCCGTGTCCCAGACTGACCAGACCGACCGAGCGAACCGGGCGGATGCTCATCGTTGCGGTTGTCATCAGTGAAGCCTAAGCCGGCGCGCCAGCGTCGGCCAGAGTTGCGCGATCAAGACGCCGCAGATGATCAGCAAGCCGCCGATCAGATGGCCCGTGGTCGGTTGATGGCCTTCCAGCATCGAGATCAGCACGACCACGATGGGCACGAGATTGCTGTAGATGGTGGCGATCGTGACGCCGATACGGCTGACCCCCCAATGCCAGGTAAAGAGCGCGATCGAGACCGGGCCGGCGCCGAGGTAGAGAACGAGAATAATCTCGCGCCAGGTAAAACCCATACGGAAATCGGCAACGCCGGCAACGGTCAGAAACGGCAGCGCGACGAGCAGGGTCAACGCGCCGATGGCGATCGTGATGGCGGTGATGCCGAGCTGGCCCACATTCGGCATCCAGCGTTGGGCGCCGGCTGAGTACCAGGTGAACATGGCGATGCCGCAGAAGACTAGCAGCTCGCCACCGCGAAACTCGGCGGCATCGCCGCCATCGGGCACCGAGGCCAGGACGCCGCCGGTGACCGCCACCGCCGCGCCGCACAAAACCGACGGAAAGAGCGGGATGTGAAAGACGAACCGCGCCATGAACGCTGCGATGATCGGCGCCGCCGCCGCGATGATGGATGAGGATACGGCGCCGGAATACTTGATGCCGATGGTCATCAGCACGGTCGATACGGCAATGCCGAAGACACCCAAAAGCAGGCTCATCTTCAGCGGCACGCCACGCAGAATGCGGCCCTTTGCGTGCACCATATAGGCGGTCAGAAGGAAGAGTGTGCCCGACAGGAGGCGGCCCGCCGTCAGGTAATAGGGATCCCACGTAGCCAGCAGCTCGGCGGTCACGATGAAGTGGGTTGCCCACACCGACGTGCCCGCGGCGAGGACCAGGTTACCGGCTAATTTTTGGCGCGCGGTGTAGGAAACGGCCGCAGAAGACATGATGGCTGATTACGCCGCGGCGCCGGGATTTGGCAAGTGCTTCCTTGCTATTTATGACATCAAACGTTCGCCGCATGACGCCAGGATGTCGGCAATGCCGTCGCCGACACCTTCGCCGCGCCGGTCGGTGCGGATGTAGATACCTTCCGTCCGGTTGGCGTAGTTCTGCATGATCCGTTCGACCTCGGCCTCCGGCCACACGGGTGTCGGCACGTAGACCGCCGAGATTCGGATGTTCATGGACGCGGCCTGCCGCGCCAGGTTATCGGCCAATGCGTCATCCTCGCCGGGAGTATAGAGGTCGTCGAAACCGCCGGGCAATTGGTCAGTGATCAAGATGACGATGCGAACGTCACCTTCAAACGCACCATCGAAGTTCCCGATGCGGTACTCGCCATCGGGCGGCAGACGGTTCAACACCGTCGCCAGAGCGTCGGCCGAGGCTTCGGGGATTTGCTCGCCGCCGGCAGCGCCCAGGCGCGAGAGGTTATGGGCGACGGATTCCTTCTTGGTTGATGGCGTCGGGCTGGCGTTGAGGTCATCAAGAACCTGGATGTATTCGCGAAACACCACCAGACCCAGGCGGTAGTCGCCACCGGAAAGCTGTTCGATATCGTCGAGCAACCGGATCGACTGCCGCTGGATGCTGAGCAGCGCGCCCCACATGCTGCCGGATACGTCGAGGACGAAGACGACATCCATGGAGCCACACTGGCGCTCCGCCTGCTGGGCCCGGGTCGGCGTTGCTTGCAGGCAAAGGGCGAAGGCCGTCGCGATGATGAGGAGCCTGATCATGTCACCGACCAGTTTGCCACAGGTCGCGGACACATCCATGACAGCACGGCAGGGGTTCAGGGCGCAGGTGTGTTCCAGGCGCGCAAGGGCTCGCCGCAACGGGCCTCCACGCGGTGGGTGTAGTCAGCCAGCATGGCGGTCCCAGGCATGTTTCTGACGTCCAGTTCGAAGGCCCAATTGCCTGCGAGATCGGGCAAAAGGTCCGCCCAATACTGGCGTTCGGAATCGTACAAACGGTGAAGCCGCGCGCCCCGATTGACCATGAGGTCGATCGCGGCTTGCCCATGGGCTGCCTGAGCGTCCGCGACGGCAATGCCATAGGCTTCGGCTGCTTCCTGCAGCGCGATCTGGACACTCGGCCTCTGACGTTCGAACCACGCGCGGTTGGCGACGAGGCCGCCCTCGTAGACCGCGCCCAGGCCGGCATCCGTCAGGTAAGGCGCATAACTGTCGAGCGACAGCCGCTCCATCTCTGCCGCATAGGTAATGACGCCATCGATCTTGCCGGTCGCCAGGCCGACATCGAAGGTTCGGTCATCGCCGGCCAACGCCGTGGCGCCTGTGCCTTGCAGCCACTCGACCGCCAACTCCGGCGCGGAGATGACCTTACCATCGAGGTCCTCAAGGGTCTCGACGGGTGATGATGTCGCCAACAAATAGGATCCTTCCGCGTAACCGCCACCCAGGTAGACAAGACCGAGGCTCGCCCAGGCCAGGTCGAGCGCATCGAACGCGCCGTTCATCGCGTCGATCGTCGGGCCGACGATAGCTGGGTCGTCGCAGGAGAAGGGCGTCATGTAACTGACACTGAGCGGAAAGAGCGACCAGGGATGCCGGGTCAGCGACACCAAGGCGACCTGAGCCTCGCCGGCGGCGACGAGATCGAACACAGAGCTTGGTTCATCGGTGGCCGTGACGGTGATTCGGTGCCATCGCGCGGGCGCGCTCGAATCATCGAGCGCGGCGGTCACATGACTCTCAAAGATATCGGCAAGCAATTGTGTCGACGGCGCGCCGTTGCGTTCGGCAATCGCCATATTGATCTCAAGGTTGGCGGCCGATGCATCGGCACTAAGCATCATCACGCACAATGCCAAGACGGCGGTGAGGGGTGGACGTAACCTATGTGTCAACACGACCGGCCTACATCAGATTCAGTTGCCGCAGGCTGGCATGGCCGCCGCGCGCGACAACAATGTGATCGTGCACGACGATCTCGACCGTCTTGGCGGCAGCGACAATCTCGCCGGTCATGGTGATGTCGGCGCGGCTCGGCGTCGGGTCGCCGCTGGGGTGGTTGTGCACCAGGATCAGCGCCGTGGCGCCCAGTTCAATGGCGCGCTTGACGACCTCGCGCGGATAGACCGGCGTGTGATCGACCGTGCCGTGTTGCTGAACCTCATCGGCGACAAGCCGGTTCTTCTTGTCGAGAAACAGAATGCGAAACTGCTCCTGCGCCTCAAAGGCCATGGCGGCGCGGCAGTAGTCGACGACACTGTCGTAACTGCCCAGGATCGGGCGCGCCGCCAGTTCACCTTTAAGGAGTCGCGCCGCGGACGCCTTCGCGACCATCAGCGCAATGGCCGTATTCTGTTTGACGCCCTTGACTTCCATCAGGCGTTCGGGCTCGGCGGCGATTACCTCGGCGTAGCTGCCGAAGCGATCGATCAAACGCTTGGCCAGCGGTTTAACGTCGCTTCGGGGGATGGCGTAAGTCAGGAGCAGCTCCAACAGCTCGTAGTCGGGCAGGCCGTCGGGCCCGTCACGCAGGAAACGTTGCCGTAACCGTTCGCGGTGGCCGTGATAGTGCGGCGTTTCCTTGGTGCCGTCGGCCACCGGATCGGAACCTAGACGTAAGGCGGCAGTTCGTGGCCGGCGGGCGACATGGTGAAAACCTCGGCGCCGTCCGCCGTCACACCGATCGTGTGTTCCCACTGGGCGGAAAGCGACTTGTCGCGCGTCACCGCGGTCCAGCCGTCATCCAGGATCAAGACATCCGGCCGGCCCAAATTGATCATCGGCTCGATCGTAAAGAGCATGCCTTCTTCCAGCGTTGCGCCTGCGCCGGGGCGCCCGTAATGCAGGACATTGGGCTGGTCGTGGAAGACCTGACCGATGCCATGGCCGCAGAAGTCGCGGACGACACTGCAGCGCTGACTTTCGGCGTAAGCCTGGATGGCGTGGCCGATATCGCCAAGCGTCGCGCCGGGCTTCACCACGTTGATACCGCGCCACAAGCACTCATAGGTGATCTCGACCAGGCGTTCGGCTTTTCGTTTTACCTCGCCAACCGTAAACATACGGCTGGTGTCGCCATGCCAGCCGTCGAGGATCACCGTGACATCAATGTTGACGATATCGCCCTCGCGCAGGGTTTTGTCGTCGCTGGGGATGCCGTGGCAGATGACATGGTTGATCGACGTGCAGATCGATTTTGGGAAGCCGCGATAGTTCAGCGGAGCGGGGATCGCGCCGTGATCGACGATAAAGTCGTGGCACAGCCGGTCCAAATGCTCGGTCGTGACGCCTGGCGCGACGTGGCCCGCGATCATATCAAGCGTCGAGGCGGCCAGATGGCCGGCCGCGCGCATCTTTTCAAATGCTTCCGGACCGTGGATCCGGATCTGGGACTCCGGGTTGCGTTCGGCCCGTTTCAACTGTTGCATCGTCACTCTCCGGCCCCGGGGGTCATAGGTGAAGGGGCACCGCTTTATCTAGGACGATCTCGTCTGGCGTCAATCTACACGAATAGGCATAGGCCTCAACGCCGCGCGCCATGGCATCGCGCAAGGCCGCCGCATAAGTGGGGTCGATGTCGTCGGCGACGGCGAAGCCCGGGCAGTCCATGCGCTGTATGACGTAGAAGACGGCCGCGCGGTTGCCGGCCTCGACCATGTTGGCGAGTTCGCCCATGTGTTTGGCGCCGCGGGCGGTCACCGCGTCCGGAAATTCGGCCAGCTTGTCACGTTTCAGGTGGCAATTCTTGATTTCGACATAGCACGGTGGCCGGTCCGCTTGCTCGAGCAGGATGTCGATACGCGAATTGGCGCCGTACTTGACCTCACGGCGCAGGCTCTCATAGCCGGTCAGTTCTGGGATCGCGCCGGCCTCGATCGCTTCGGCGACCAGACCGTTGGGGTGCGACGTGTTGATGCCGACCAGCCCGCCATCGGCGTGCGCCAGCTGCCAATCCCATTGCAGTTTGCGTTTGGGGTTGTTGGCCGGTGACAGCCAGGTCTCCATGCCCGGCTCCTTCAGGCCGATCATGCCGCCGGGATTGGCGCAGTGGGCGGTAACGACGTCGCCCGACTCCAGCTCGTGATCCGACAGGAAGCGTTTGTAACGCTTGACCAGCCGAGCTCGTTCGAGAGGAGTGGGGAAACGCATCGCGCGTGCTCCAAACTTAAGGTGACGGTTGGACTGATGGCTGGAAGATCATACCGGGTTCGTCCGGCGGCGGCTTCTCCGGCAGGTCTGGTTGCGGCTCGGCATAGAAGACCAGGCCGGAACGCTGTTCGATGGTCGACTGTTCCTCGGACATCTTCACCATGACATCGGTCGCCATGTCCTGCGCCGTATCAGCCGCTTCCTTCAGCTTGATGGCGGTGCCGCGGTCCCAATCGAGGACATAGGCGCGCGGCTCGCTTTCGCCTTGATGACGCAGCCAGAGATAGATCGCCTGACCTTCGCGAATGTCGGCGCCGACCAGCACGGCGCCTTCGCGCAGATCTTCGAACCACTCCATCGTGATCGGCTTGGGCCGGCCCATCAGCCCCATGACGTCGACATAGAGCAGGGGAACCAGAATGGCCAATGCGGTCATCGCCGCCAGTTTGCGCCACAACTTGCCGCGCGCGCGAATGGCCGACCAGGCGAGCACGGCGATCAGGACGACGGTCGCAACGAACAGAACGGTCACGTAGTCCATGACTAAAGCCGTTCGCTCTCATCTGGTACGCGCAGAGGTTTGTAGAGGTCGTTGACGGTGAACGGCAAAAGGCCGCCGGCCTGGTTGAGCTCGAAACGGAACACCGTGACTTCCTGGTCCTCACGCACCAACTCGACCTTCGACAACAGGATCTGTTGCGCCGGTTTATCGGGCGACCGTTTGACGCTGACCATCGCCACCACCTCGATCGGCCAGTCGGCCGTGTGGTTGCGGTACATGTGCACGTTGACGGCGTATTCGCCCTCCGGCACGCCGCGACTATAGGCCATTTCGTAGTTCATCGACGTGACGTCACGGAAGTGCCCGAGGTCGTCACGCAACAGGTCGAAGATGATGCCGCCACGGTTGGAATAGCCGACCGGCACATCGCCGGGACCCTGGACCCAAAGGTCGACATCGGCGTCAACGTGTTCGTGCCAGCGGATCTCGACGATCACGTTGCCGGGCGCCATCAGGTCGGCCTGCTTTTCCTCCGGCGGGTTGACGTGCGGCAAGAGCAGGATGACGAGTGCGACAAAGCCAAGCAGCGCGAGCATGATGACATCGCGGAAGACGGTGCCGCCGGCATCCTCATCAAGAGGGTCAAGCGCTCGCACGGGACTCGCCCAATTCGACGACGGCGGCGATCAAGCGCACGGTGCCGGACGCCAAGAGCTGATAGTTGGCCATCAGCCAGATGTTGAAGACTGCGCCGACCAAGGTCGTCATCAGGGCGGTCGACATACCTTGAATGAGCGTCGTGACCATGGCCGAGATTTTCTCGGATTCGCCGACGGTCTCCGGGTCGACGCCGCTCAGCGCGATGATGAAGCCGATCACTGTGCCGATCAGTCCCAGGAAAACCAGACTGTTGCCGATGTGGCGGACCAGCGTGATCCGCTGGCTGAGCTTAAGCCGCAAGGACGATCCCAGGATCTGCCTGCTTTGCGCATCCTTGCCCGCGGTCATGGCGAGGTAGGAGGCGGCGATCGAACCGGGGACCGGGCTGGCGCTTCTGGCACGGTTGATCTCACGGCTGGTCTCGAAGACATGCCAACAGGCGAGCGCAAGACCGATCACGAATACACCCGCGATGACCAGGACGAGATGGGTGCTGTCTGCCTCGATCACCCGCGAAACCAGGCCGCCGCCCCAGGCGGCGATCAGCAGGGCGAGCGCGACGAGATTGAGCAGGACAAACCGCAGCAAAAGGAGGTAACTATAGGGATCAGTTGAAGAATCTTGACGTTGAGCCCCGCCGGTTGGCGCTTCTACGGTCGCCGAACTCGGCATGTTATCGGTGGTGGTCGTCATGGCCGCCCCGGTTATTGATCGTGGAGACACTATAGCGGTCGCCCGCAGGCGCACCAATCCAACCTTTGTTGATCACGTCGAGAGCCCGCCCTTGTTGCGCCCGCGCGTTAGCTGGTGCATGAAACGACCTTCCTCTGCGGGAGCCGCTATGCCCGACACCGTCACCGCCGCCGTTTTGATTATCGGCAATGAAATCCTGTCGGGGCGCACCCAGGACGCCAACCTGGCTTACCTGGGCCAGAACCTGAACGAGATCGGTATTCAGCTCAAAGAAGCCCGCGTCGTCAGCGATGACGAGGCGGAGATCGTCGATGCGGTGAATGCGTTGCGGGCGCGTTACGACTATGTCTTTACGACGGGCGGGATCGGTCCGACCCATGACGACATCACGGCCGATAGCGTCGCCAAGGCGTTCGGTGTCGGGATCGACTATCACCCGGAAGTCTACGAGGTACTGAAGGAGAACTTCGAGAGCCGGGGCATGGCGGTCAACGAGGCGCGCATGCGTATGGCGCGCATCCCTGACGGTGCCAAGCTGATCGACAACACGGTCAGCCTGGCGCCGGGTTTCGAGATCGAGAACGTCTTTGTCCTGGCCGGCGTCCCGTCGATTGCGCGTGCCATGTTCGAGGGCGCCAAGAATCGGCTGCGCGGCGGCGCGACGGTTCTGTCGCGCTCGATCCGTGTTCATACAGGCGAGGGGACGGTGGCCGCCGATCTGGCCGAAGCCCAGACGGTGTTCCCCGATGTCGACATGGGCAGTTATCCGTGGTCGGAGAACGGCAAGTTCGGCACCAGCCTTGTTCTGAGGTCGACGGACAAGGAACGTCTCGACCTCGCCTTCGATTACGTCTTCAAGCTGGCCGAAGACCTGGGCGGTGAGCCGCGTGAGGAGTCGGTCAGCGACTAAGTCCGACCTTTCGGACCTGCGCAAGACAAATGCCAGGGCGTTTCTTCACTTGCCTTCGCGAAGCCACCGCTCTATTCGTTGCTTATGGCCCGTCGTTCCACAACCCGGCCTATTTGCAAGATAGGCGCGTGGCTTGCCATCGTCTCGATGGTGGCCCATGTCGGGCTTGCCGCGATGTCGGGTCTGGCCATGGCCGCCCAGCCGGCGGACGACGCAGCGGACGACTGGCCGTTCGGCGCATTCGTCATCTGCACGCCCGATGGCGTTCAGGTGGCCGGCACGGAAGATGCCGAGTCACCTGCACACGCAAACTTCGGCGATCATTGCAGTGTCTGCATTACGGCATGCTGTGGCGGCCTGGTTTGCGAACGCGCCGGTGGCGCGCTGGTCTTGCACCAACCGCGGGATACTGCACTTGTTGGTTGGCCGGCTGTTGGCCAGCAATCGGCGAAGCCTGCCGCGACAGCGATCCTTGGCAGCCGCGGACCGCCGTTCTCCGTCTAGAAATCTTGCGACCTGAGTAGCGCCGTCGGGCCTTCAATGGCCCTGGCGCTGACGCCTGGATTTTTTGCGGAGTTTCGTCATGTACAAGTGTGTTCTGCGCGGCGCTGTCGTCGCCGCGCTCTGTTTGTCTTGGGCCGGCGACGCGTTCGCCCACGACGACGACGCCGAAGCAGGCGTCGTCTTGAATGCCGACGGTACGGCGCCAGTTAACGCCGATGGTCACGCCCCGATCGGTGTCATGGGCGACCATTTGCACAAGGCCGGCGAATGGATGTTCTCCTATCGCTACATGCGCATGAGCATGGAAGGCAACCGTATCGGTACTGATGGCGTATCACCGCAAACCATCGTGACAACGGTGCCGAACCGCTTCTTCGGCGCGCCGGGCCAGCCGCCGACGCTGCGCATCGTGCCTTTGGACATGCGGATGGAAATGCACATGGTGGGCGGCATGTACGCGCCGACCGACTGGCTGACCTTGATGGTCATGGGCAACTACATCGAAAAGAACATGGACCACGTGACATTTGCCGGTGGCGCGGGGACGGTCCAGCTTGGCAACTTCACGACCGACACGTCCGGTTTTGGCGATACCAGCATGTCCGGTCTGATCGGCCTCTATGACGACGGCACCCATCACCTCCATCTCAATGCCGGCCTCAGCCTGCCGACCGGCTCGATCGAGGAGACTGGCCAGATCCTGGCACCGAACGGGACGCGGCCGACCGTGCGGCTGCCCTATGCCATGCAGTTGGGTTCCGGAACCTACGACCTGCTGCCCGGCCTGACCTATACCGGCAAGAGCGGCAAGATCGGTTGGGGTGCGCAATACACCGGCGTGATACGGTTGGACGACAACAGTCAGGGATACGCGCTGGGCGACGTCCACACGTTGACCGGCTGGGCGAGTTATCAATGGGAGCCGTGGATCAGCAACTCGATTCGGCTGGCCGGTCAGACGGCGGACAGTATTGACGGTATCGACCCTAACATCGTCGGCCCGGTGCAGACCGCCAACCCGGACTTCTATGGCGGTGATACCCTTCAAATGCTGTTGGGCGTGAACTTCGCCGGACAGCGTGGGTGGCTGCGCGGCCAGCGCCTGGCGTTCGAATTTGGTTTTCCTCTCTACCGCGATCTCAATGGCCCGCAGTTGGAGACCGACTATCAGTTTACGCTGGGGTATCAAGTAGCCTTCTAAGGAGGAAGACGTGACGAAGAGAATTTTAGGCAGCTTGGCGCTCGCCCTTGTGTTGGGCGCGACCTACGTCTTGTACAAGCCTGCCTTGGCCCACGACTTCGAGCACGGCGACCTCAAAGTCGTGCATCCAGTAGCGCGCCCCTCCATGGGCGCGGCCGCCAACAGCGCGGTCTACATGACCATCGAAAACGTGGGCGCGGCCGATCGCCTGGTTGGCGTTTCGAGCGATGTCGCCGAACGCGTCGAGCTCCACACGACGGTCCTCGAAGACGGCGTCCTGAAGATGCAGGAACTGGAGGAGGGCATCGTGGTGCCCGCAAGCGACAACGCGACGCTCGAGACTGGCGGCAACCATGTCATGTTGATGGGGTTGGATGAACCGCTGCGGGTCGACGACAAGTTCATGCTGACGCTTGAGTTCGAGGAGGCCGGTCCTGTCGACGTCGAGGTTTACGTGGTGCACCCCGATGAACTGGGCGAGGCCATGCACATGGAGAGCCACGACTAGAAAATTCCAGCCTCCAAGCCGGCCGCCATCAGCGTGCCCAGCTCTTCGCACTGGTCGACAAAGGGTTCCTGGAAGTCGCCGCGCAGGACCAGCGGCTCGTTGACCGCGCGCCAGCGCAAGCCCGTCGTGATCGATTCGATAGCGCGCTTCGTCCCGGTACCGTCGTGGCCGGCGCGGATATAGGCCGCATAGGCCAAGCCCTGTGTCTCTTCCAGACACGGATAGTAGCAGCGGTCGAAAAAGTCCTTCATCGCGCCGCTCAT
Organism: Pseudomonadota bacterium; assembly: GCA_039028155.1. Lineage (NCBI taxonomy): Bacteria > Pseudomonadati > Pseudomonadota > Pseudomonadota bacterium. The sequence goes on along the minus strand of JBCCIS010000056.1, from coordinate 9,175 downwards.
GTAGCCGAGGTTCTCGGTCGTCCCCAGCACGACGGCGCTGGCCGTCTTGACGTCTTCGGGAACCGTATCGAAGGGTGACTGGCCCTTGACCGTGATCCCTTCGGCGTTCAGCGACTGTGCGCCGGCCATGACCGCCTCGAACAGGCGCGTGGTGTTGGGCGAGGGGACGTGGGCGACGACCAGCAGCGTCTTGGCGGTCATGACGCGCTGATCTGGCCGGTCGATCGGCAGGCTCCAAGCACGGAACTGGTCATGGTGTCGGGCTCCCTCATTCAGCCGGCGATCAACCTAGGGCAGATCGCATTCTATCTGAATCGCCCGCAATCCAGACAGAATGCGTGAATCGGCACTAACTCATTGATCGAGGGCGGGTTCACACGACTAGTCAGAGCCGCTCAGTGGCTTTGCTTCGTCGCGATCCGCTCCAGCATGGGGGTCCCAACACGGCGATGATCGGCGGAAAACCACCGAAAAGGCCCGGACCCACAAGCGTGGGCCCGGGCAAGTGGAGGATTGGTACTCACGCCAACCGCCTCGGTTAGCGCCGTCCTTTTTAGCGATGTCTGGTTCACCGGTCGCTGGCAACAAAGCCCAAGGACTGCACTTTGGAGTTAGTCGAAATGATCTTTTGCTTCTGAAAGTGCTCAGCGGGCGCTAGGGCAGCCCCTGTCTTGGTGGAGACGCCAAACGGTTCCGCCTCACCATGACCCGTTCTAGACGCCGCATTTTTCCTTGATCAGCTTCAAGATGATGCGTTCGACATAGAGGTCTTCGGGTTTCTCCACGGCACCGCTGGCGTAGCGCTCGCGCAGGTCGTCGAGCCGCTGTGAAAAATGATAGTAGCCGCCGTCCCGGTCGTCGACGGAGCCGGAGAAGTACTCGCCGACACAATTGGCCTTCTGGTTATCGTGTTTGACGTTGTTGAAGTAGTAGATCATCTCGAAGACGGTCGTGGTGACAATCTCGATCTGCTGCTCCCGCGACATCCGTTCGTATTCAGGCAGGGGCGTCATGAAGAGCGCCCGCGCCGGCGTTGCGGCGAGCCCGATGCCCGCCGCAAGCAGACAGACGACGCCACACACGAACAGGCGGCGCTGAAGCGCAGCGCTGAAACCGTTGCGGATCGTGATGGCCGCGAAGAACGGGCCGTCGAGCGAGATGAGACGCATTCGAAATCACCGTTATGTCGTCGTGGGCTGCATATGTCGCCGTCGACCGGCAAGGTCAAGCCGGCCTCTCAGTCTAGCTCAAAGCATCGTGAGTCAAAACTGCCCAGAGGTGGGTCTGGCGTTGTACGTCCGGATCGCTGCGTGGCCACATAGCGCAATAAGGTCAATCGGTTATGAGTCGCTTTTGATGTTGGGTCTGAGTGAGGTGACGGTCCTTGCGGCGCCGGACGGTCGCGGCGACTGAAACAATAGAAACAATAATCTCCCGTTCCTGTCGATGCGTAGAAACCTTGAAGGCTTATCACTTTCTATCAGAACGCCGGGCAAGCCTCGCACGGCATTCTCACCGGCGCCGGGGGCGCCGCATCGCGGAGGAAACAATGGCGTATGTGACCGAAAAGCACGGAATGTTTGGGCTGGTGTCCGCCGTGTCGGATGCACGTGCCGAGAAGAGATTTCAGCGCACCCAGGCGATGGTCGAGCGGCTCTGCGCCGGCTACCGGATGGCATCCCAGGCGATGGGTCCAGCCATCGACTGGCTGGAGCAATCCCATCGGGCGCGACGAACCGCCTATCTGCTGCGTGGCTTGAGTTGTCGCGACCTGGCCGGCGTCGGTGTGGGCCGAGACGAGTTTGACGACGTTTCACGCGGGTTTTCGCTCGATCGCATTGATCGGTCCGCCTCCTGACCGCATGTGATTGACCGGTTCACGGCCGCGCCTTAAGCCCCAATCCCGAGCAGCACCGGGACGGGCAGGGGCGCGGCCTTTTTTTCGAGATAGAGCCAGAGAATTGCCTGTTGCGTTCCCTCGCCAAGTGGCCGACATGTTGGGCGTGCCCGCTTGGCGGAACTGGTAGACGCAACGGACTTAAAATCCGTTGTCCTTCGGGACGTGGGGGTTCAAGTCCCTCAGCGGGCACCATTCATGGGATGACGGAGTTGGCGGACGCAAGGGGCCTAAAGCTCCTTTCGCTCCGGCGCGGGTTCATGTTCGCCGCCTGCACCATCGACCACTTGGGTCTCCGCGAAGAGCTTCGGATTGTCCGTTTACGGACACTAAGCGGTTATCTCCGCTGCGTGACGTCGGCGCTCACCAATAGCCATTGACGGATGTGAAGCTCAACGGAAGGTTGCCTCCGAGGGCCGCCGTCGAGTGGAATCCCAATAAGCCGGTCGTCAGCACGCTGGAGGACGCCAAGGCACTAGGTGCATTTTGATGTGTTTGACGACGCGTGAGCGGGATCGCTGCGAGGTCTGCCGCATTTCAAAGTTCGCCGCTAGTCCCGATTGTTTCTTAGCAAAATCCTGCCTATTCCAATTGGCCGGTTTCTATCAGGTGCGAAAGCGCTTCAGGTAAACCAACGGTCGATTTGAGAGCTGGTTGGCGGAATGAACCTTCGATTGGCTTGCGGGGCTTCAATGCAACAAGGCCCTCGGCCATTTTTACGCTTGCGGCGACACCTTCAACGACTGGCACTGAAATTCGGTCGCGAACAAGACCCGAAAGCCCAGCCAGCGGCGCGCCAGCAAGTACGATAACGTCGGCTCCATCCTCGCTTACCGCTCGGCTCGCCAGGTCAACGAGCAGATCCGCATTCTCAGACTGCACGTCTGCCACTTCGGCAACAGGCGCATCAAGCATGCGAATGCTGGCCAACCGCCCAGCAAGGCCATGCCAGGTTATGCACTCTCGAAACCACGGTTCCAGGCGGGGCGAAAATGAAACGATCGAAAATGTTCGCCCTAGTGGGCATGCCATCAAAGCTGAAGCCTCTGCCAAACCGACAATCGGGATCTCAAACAACTCTCGCGCCGGTCCGAGTCCAGGATCACCGAACGCTGCGATGACTGCCGCGTCAAACGCGGCTGCGCGCTCAGCGAGAATCTCGAGAACGACTTGTCCGCCGATCAGAGCCTCTGCTCGACTGGCAATGTAGGGTACGCCACGATGGCCCGTTACAAACTCGACCTCGGTACCCTTTGCGGCCGCTGCACGCGCGACATCGGCAATTTTCTCAGTAACGCTTTGGGATGTGTTCGGATTGATTATCAATAGCCTCATCTATTCTTCTCCCAGGGACGCCCTGTTGTCTGGACCATATCACGTCAATCTCGTTGCCAACCGCAACGGCGCCGTCCGCACCAGCTGTTGCGCACGCGATCTCTGAACCTGATGGTCAGATCGAGAGCTTCGTCGTTGGTACAATCTAGCTTCACGATGTGAAAACAACGACCCTTCAGCGCCGCAACACGAATGGGCAACACGTCGGTTTTGGGTCATAAGCGGGCCTATTCAGCGACCCTCGCCAAACTCGGTATCCAGCTAGTCGGCGACGTTGCCTTCCGAGCCGAGACAGGCCCGGTTTCCGCGACGGCCTCGCCCGGGACAAATGTCCGGAAGATCGCTGCCCGGCAGTCTGAGGATTGAAACACGGCGAGAAACCGGCATTCTTGCCGGACATGTCCACGCGGTAGGTGCCTCATGATATCCGAGCAGCAAAAACAGGAAGTGGCCGAGATGTACCAGGGGGAGGTGTACGGCGAGGCGTTCTATTGCGCCCTTCTGCCCCTGTTTGACAGCCCGCTTCAGCAGCACTTGATCGGCTCGCTGCTTCAACTCGAGACCGAGAACAAGGCGCGGCTGCGCCAGATCGTCTTCGAGCACGGCGGCGATATTGTCGAAAGCGACGCCAGCCGCGACGATGCCCGGGACTTCATTCGCCAGGTCGAGCACATGAGCTGGACCGAAGCGACGGCCTACATGGTGGCGGCCAGCGTGGAGTTCCAGGATCGCTATCGCGAGATCGTCAAGACGGCGCCGGATGTGTTCAAGCCGGTCCTCAATTACATGATCGAACACGAGGATCTGATCATCGAGGCCATGAAACTTGCGTCAGAAGGCGAGGACGAAAAGGCCATCGACCTGGTCGCCGAGCAGCTCATGCTGCCGCTGCCCAAGCCTGCGGCAGCCTAACCTACCTGGAACGGAGCAACGCGCGGAACTCCGAGCGCAGGCTGAGCGCTCTTCGGGACACGCTATGCGGTGGCTCTTTCAGTCGCGCAAGTTCGAGCGCGGCATTGCCCCTTTGAAGCGTCCGTGGAGAGGTCAGAACATCACGCCACCACTATGTCGGCCGTTCCGGCCATTCCGGCCGTTGGGCCGGAAACACGGTACGTCGCGTTTGGACAAAAGGTTGGTGGGGTGTTCCGATAACGCTTGACCGGGCCGAGGCGATCCAACCCGGACATGCTGGCATCGTCAACGTTGAGGAGCGAGAGAGGTCATGAACGACGGTGTGTCGAAGTCGTCTGACTACATTCATGGCAGTTCACCAGAGGAACAACGCCGGTTGTCTTTGATGAACGACATCCTGAACGAGTCCTGCTTGAAAGAGCTTGATCTCCAGCCGGGAGAGAAGGTGCTGGATCTGGGCAGCGGACTTGGTCAGTTTACGCGTCTGATGGCGCGGGCCGTGGGCAGCAGGGGGCGTGTGGTCGGCATTGAGCGCGATCAAGACCAGCTCGCGCAAGCGAAGCGGCTCGCCGACAGCGATGAAGAATCGACACTCGTCGAGTTTCGCAGTGGTGATGCGCTGACACTCCCATTGGATGAACCGGAATGGGGAACATTCGACGTCGCCCATGCGCGATTTCTTCTGGAGCATGTTCCCCGTCCTGCGTCGGTCATTTCTCAGATGGCGCGCGCCGTACGTCCAGGCGGCCGTGTCGTTGTCGTCGACGATGATCACGGCGATTTTCGTCCCTGGCCCGAGCCCCCGGGTTTCGATGCCCTTTGGCGCGCCTACGTTCGTTCGTATGAAAAGCTTGGCAATGACCCTTACGTTGGGCGGCGCCTCGTATCGTTGCTGCGCGATGGTGGGCTAATCGCAAGGCGCAACAGCGGCATCTTCTTTGGCGGTTGTGCGGGCGATCAAAAGTTCCTTGCCGTCGCCGACAACTTGATTGTCGCTCTCGAGGGCGCCAAGGACGCGATCCTGTCTGGCGAACTGCTGGACGAGCCGACGTTCGACGCTGGTCTAGTCGGACTTCAGCATTGGAAGACGAACCCCTCTGCTGCTTTATGGTACTCGGCGTGTTTTGCCGAAGGGATCGTGCCAAGCGAGAGCGTTTGACGAGGGGGCTCGATTGTCAGATCAATTCTGACAGACGCGCGAACTTATCTCGCCACTTGGCGCCATGTTGGCCGGTACGTTCTGCGAAGTCGTGCATGGCGGATGGTATGTCCAACGCGAATGCATCTTCTTGATCCTCGCCCAAGGCCAGCAGCCGCATGATGTACCAGTCCGTTACGCCGCCTGGGGGTGCGGCCTCGAACACTGGAAACTCGGGATCACCGCCTTCCTCGTTCAACCACGCATTCGCGAGTTGGGGATCGAGAACCATGGCACGTGCCAGGCCCACCATGTCGACGGCGCCACTTGCCACCGCATCCACGGCCTGCTCGCGCCTCCTAAATCCACCAGTCGCCATCAGCGGTTTGTTGCTGATGCCCTTTGCGCGCCGAGCCGTTTCAAGAAAATAGGGGCCTCGGTTCGGCCCATCAGAGCTTGCCTTCGCGCCGGGAAAATAGGTTCCCCCACTAAAGTCGATCAAATCGATCGACGTTTGATCGAGAAGGCGCACCACCGCCAAGGCATCGTCCTCGGTCAATCCCCCTGCCATCTTGTCCGTCGCGTTAATCCTGATGCCGACGGGGTAGGACGGACCGACGGCACGCCGTACGCAGTCGATTACCTCAAGCACGATGCGGCATCGCGCTTCAACTGAGCCGCCGTATCCATCGCTACGGCGGTTGAACAGCGGCGAAAGAAACTGGCTGAGCAGCCACCCGTGCCCGGCGTGAATTTGGACGCCGCTAAATCCGGTGTCTTTGGCAAAAGCTGCCGTCCTTGCGTACAGGCCCGGGAGTTCCTGAATGTCTTCCACCGACATGCCCGCACATTGAAGACCGTCCATGTCCAGTGCCGATGGCCCTCTCGGTTCGCTGACTGACGGGTGTGCACGGGCGCCGGCATGGCCAAGTTGCGGCCAAAAATGAGCGTCCTCGATCAGGGCTCGTTCAACCAGCGACCGCAGCGCCTGTTGATCGCTGTGCGTTCCCAACACCAGATTTCCCGGGTTCTCCGGAAAGCGCGGGTCTACCTGTACTTCACCGATGAGGGACAGAGACGTTCCGCCTTCCGCCCATCTCTCGTAAAGCCGAAGCTGCGCCTCGGTGGGATCGCCTTCACCATTTGCCAGCGAATCCGTCATCGGCGACTTGATGAGTCGGTTCTTCAGGACCGCGCCACAGGGCAGTTTGATCGGGTTTCCAAGCACATGGATGGGGCTCAAGGTTTCACGCTGTCCGGTCAACTCAAGTCCTCCTTGTCGGGATCGTCTGATTGCTTGGTTCTCGAGACGGCACCGTGGCGCGCCTCCCGATATAGACTCTCCCGATCTGTGCGATAATGTAGGGATAAAGAAAAAGATTGTCCCGAGATTCGGGACTAATGGAGGGCCGTTTGGATCTGTACATTGCCATGGGCGTTTTCAATCAGGTCGCTCGATTGAAGAGTTTTTCGGCGGCTGCTGCCGACCTGGGCATGTCGAAAACCGCTGTCAGTCGCCATGTTTCCGATCTTGAAAGCAGCTTGGGCGTTCGCCTCATCAATCGGACGACCCGCCGCATGAGTCTCACCGAGGCGGGAAAAGCCTATGCCGGGCGCAGCTCAGCGATTCTGGCAGAGATCGAGGAGCTACAAAGCGCCACCCAAGATTTGCACCGAAATCCCAGAGGCCTCCTTCGCGTGACCGCGGGTATCGCCTTTGGCCATCATTGCCTTGTTCCGACCGTCGCCCCATTCCTTGTCGACAATCCCGATGTCAGCCTCCAATTGGAGCTGACAAACCGGCTCGTTGATATCGTCGAAGAGGGCTACGACCTGGCTATTCGAATGGGGGAGTTGTCCGACTCAAGCTTGATCAGCCGGAAGCTTACATCGTCAAATGTCTACATCTGCGCGGCGCAAGACTACCTTCAACGCAATGGCGAACCGGCAACACCAGAGGATCTCGCTGAGCATCGTTGCATCACGGTCTCGGGTCAAAGGGACGAAAGCCTGTGGCAGCTATCCCGTGGTGAGCGGACTTCTGCGGTCTCGGTTTCGGCGCGGCTTCAGGTCAATAGCGCCGAGGCGGCTGCGCGCATGATGCGTGATGGTCTGGGGATTGCGCTGCTGCCCGATTTCATCGTCGACAAAGACCTTGCTTCAGGGAACGTGCAACGGCTGTTGAAGCCGTACGACCTGAAAGACGATGGCATCTATGCCGTCTACCCACACAAGCATCATCTGTCAGCCAAGGTCCGCGTGTTTATTGACCACCTCGCCATGAGCCTTGGAGGTGGTCCACGGTAGTTTGCCGGGATCGGCCTCCGCACCATCGAACTATCGGAGCTTCGAATTCCGAAACTCTAAAGTTCGGCTGACGAACACTTATCGGGCACCACCTGCGCCGACGTTCCGGCGCAGGCATGCGGGACCAAGCTACAAAGGTGGGGCCATTGAGGCGCGACGCTGACGGTGGCTCCGTCACCTCAGTGACGCGATTATCTCTCGCGCCCTTCTGCCCCTGTTCGACAGCCCGCTTCAGCAGCACTTGATCGGCTCGCTGCTTCAACTCGAAACCGAGAACAAGGCGCGGCTGCGCCAGATCGTCTTCGAGCACGGCGGCGATATTGTCGAAAGCGACGCGAGCCGCGACGATGCCCGGGACTCCATTCGCCAGGTCGAGCACATGAGCTGGACCGACGCGACGGCCTACATGGTGGCGGCCAGCGTGGAGTTCCAGGATCGCTATCGCGAGATCGTCAAGACGGCGCCGGACGTGTTCAAGCCGGTGCTCAATTACATGATCGAACACGAGGACCTGATCATCGAGGCCATGAGACTTGCGTCAGAAGGCGAGGACGAAAAGGCCATCGACCTGGTCGCCGAGCAGCTCATGCTGCCGCTGCCCAAGCCTGCGGCAGCCTAACCTACCTGGAACGGGTTCTCGGGCGCCGGCGTCTGGTGGCCTCATGCCGGATGCCTGCTAGTCAGGTTAAGCGGGCGCAACCGGCACCAGGCAAACGTCTGCTGTGTGGGCCGGCGATAACAGGCGCCGGCGTCGCCGCCTTGATTTGCTCGCCGGAGTGCTGGATAACTGTGGGCCGTGGTCGTGCGCATCAGGATACGGTGAGCATTTGATGGTCGATCCTTCCTCAGACGTAGAGATCTACAAGCGCCAAGGCTACGGCGGCAAAAGTGGCTTCGGCAAAAGCCCGGCCGTGATTGTCGTCGATTTCGTCAACGGCTTTGCCGATCCCGATCAGCTCGGGGGCGGCAACATCGGCGAGGCGATCGAGAACACGGCCAAGCTGTTGTCCGCCGCACGTCGTGCAAAACTGCCTATTGCCTATACACGCGTTGTGTATGCGGACGATGGCGCCGATTTGAGCGTGTTCTGTTTGAAATCACCCAACCTTGCCAAGCTGACGGAAGACGCGCCTGGCAGCCAGATCGTCGAGTCGCTGGCGCCCCAGGCGGGCGACTACATCGTTCGCAAAATACAGCCGTCCGCCTTTTTCGGAACCAACCTGGCGGCTTGGCTGGTCGGTCACGGTGTCGATACGGTGATTGTCACGGGCTGTACGACGTCGGGCTGTGTCCGCGCCAGCGTGGTCGATGCCATGAGCTTCAACTTCAAGACGATCGTTGTGACCGACTGCGTCGGCGATCGCGCCATGGCGCCGCACGATGCCAACCTCTTTGACATGGAACAGAAGTACGCCGATCTGATGATCTGTGAAGAGGTTGTTGCTTTGCTCTCAGTAAGCTCAGGTTAGGCAAAGCTGATTGACACGGGGCCGGCTGCGGTCACCGACACGGTGGACATGCCGCGTGCGTCACGCTGACAGCGTGGCGGCTGCTTCGACCGGCGAACCGCGCGCGCTGACGCTAGT
>JBCCIS010000055.1 GCA_039028155.1 Pseudomonadota bacterium | reverse complement strand
TCCCGCGTTACACCCGCCCCGAGATGGTCGCCATCTGGGAGCCGGAGAACAAATTCCGCATCATGCTGGAGATCGAGACCCTGGCGGCCGAGGCCATGGAAGGCCAGGGCACGATCCCCAAAGGCGTGGCGGCGGCGCTTAGAGAGCGCGGCGGGTTCGATGTTGCGCGTATCGACGAGATCGAGGCGGAGACCAAGCACGACGTCATCGCCTTCCTGACCAACGTCACCGAGCATGTCGGCGAAGAAGGCCGCTACATGCATCAGGGCATGACCTCGTCGGACGTTCTGGACACGACCTTCGCCGTGCAGCTGACCGAGGCCGCCGATTTGCTGCTGGCCGACATGGACAAGCTGCTCGGTGCACTCAAGGCGCGCACGCTGGAGCACAAGGAGACGCTGTGCGTCGGGCGCAGCCACGGCATCCACGCCGAACCGACCAGCTTCGGCCTCAAGCTCGCCTCGTTCCATGCGGAGTTCGCCCGCGGCAGGCAGCGATTGGAGACCGCGCGGACGGAAGTCGCGACCTGCGCGATCTCGGGCCCGGTCGGCACTTTCGCCACCGTCGACCCTGGCGTCGAGGCCCATGTGGCCAAGCAGCTGGGCCTGACGCCGGAGCCCGTCTCGACCCAAGTCATCCCGCGCGACCGGCATGCCGCCTTCTTTGCCGCGCTGGCCGTCGTCGCCTCCTCGATCGAGCGCCTGGCGACGGAGATACGCCACCTCCAGCGCACCGAACTGCGCGAGGCCGAGGAGCAGTTCACGGCGGGGCAAAAAGGCAGCTCAGCCATGCCCCACAAACGCAATCCGATCCTGACCGAGAATCTGACCGGCCTGGCGCGCCTGGTGCGCGGCGCCGTGGTGCCGGCCCTGGAAAACGTCGCCCTGTGGCATGAGCGGGATATCTCCCACTCGTCGGTCGAGCGCAACATCGCGCCCGACGCCACCATCGGCCTCGACTTCGCCCTGGTCCGCATGACCCGGGTCGTCGAGGGCCTCGTGGTCTACCCTGAGAACATGAAGGCCAACCTGGACAAGCTAGGCGGTCTGGTGTTTTCGCAGCGCGTTCTCCTAGCGCTGACACAAGCGGGCGTCAGTCGCGAGGATGCCTATCGGCTGGTTCAGACCAACGCCATGGCAACCTGGAACGAGGGCGGCAGTTTTCTGGAGCGCCTCAAGGCGGACCCCGAGGTCGCCGCGAAGGTCAGCGCGGACGCCCTCGAAGAGATCTTCGATTATGGCTTTTACATCCGCCACGCCGGTGCGGTCATCGACCGCGCGCTGGCGGACTGAAAGGCCCTACTCCGACCGGACCTGCTCGGAGGCCTCAGCCTCGAGGGTTTCCATGTGGCGCCGTACCTTGTGCTCGTCGATATCGAGTCCGTGCGACTGGATATCGGCCATCACCTTTTCAACGACGTCATCGTCACCGGGTTTCTCGAAATCGGCCTTCACGACGTCCTGAGCATAAGCCTCGGCATCCGCGCCAGACATGCCGAATTGTTCGGCAAGCCACAGGCCGAGCAGCTTGTTGCGCCTGACGCTAATCTTGAAGTTCAGTTCCTGATCGTGCGCGTACTTGCTTTCCTGACCTTTTTTGCGGTCGTCAAACAATGCCATGTCGTGCTGCCCATTCTTTAATCAAAGCCATCAAGGCGCCCGACCGATTTGGCGCGCCCTGCCCCGCACCATATAGCGTAAGATCGCGCCGCTCCAAGGCCGCTTGAGCGGGTCGTGTACACAAGGAACCGCTTGGCGGTTCCGTGTGCACACGTGAATCCGCTCAACATCAAATAGTTAGGACGGATTCACCCATTTCGTTTGAAACGCTTGGCGATTAAAACGAAATGGGATCTGACCTAGCCGGGAAATCGCCCGTAAACATGTGCACCGTCGTCGTATTGGTTCGCCCCGGACACCGCTATCCCGTACTGATCGCCGCCAACCGCGATGAGATGAACGGGCGGGCCTGGCGCGCGCCGGGCTCTCATTGGCCTGACCACCCGGGGATCATCGGCGGCCTGGACGAACTGGCGGGCGGCACCTGGCTTGCCGCGAACCAGGCGGGCCTGGTCGCGGCGATGCTGAACCGCCCGGATTCCTTGGGGCCCCAGGATGGCAAGAAAAGCCGCGGCGAGCTGCCGCTGATGGCCCTGGAAGCAGTTGATCTAGCCTCTGCGGTCGGGCGTATCACTGTCATAGACGGTAGTGAGTACCGGAGCTTCAACATGCTGATAGCCGGACCGGAAGGTGCTGTCTGGGTCCGGTTCTCAGGCGACGAAACGGACGGGCACCCGACCGCCCAGGCCATACCGGAGGGCCTGCACATGCTGACGGCCTACGATCTCGACGACATGGAAAGTGCCAGAATCCGCCGCCATCTGCCGCTTTTCCGCGCCGCAGCCGCCCCCGAACCGGATACCGGCGATTGGTCCGCCTGGATCGAACGGCTAGCGGATCGGGGCAGCGAATCGGGCAGCGGCGAGAGTGGCGCCATGACCATCGGCGGGACCACCGGCTTTGGCACCGTCTCCAGTTCTCTGCTGGCCTTGGAAGACCATCATAGAGCCCCCATTTGGCTGTTTGCGGGGGGTCAACCAGACAAGGTGTCGTTTGATCACATTGTCACACACACCACCGATTGTGTTTAGGCGGCGTTTCCATTAGGGTCCGCGCATTCGGCAGCGGCCCCGCCGAAATCCGCCGAAAACCCTCGGGCAACTCACCCTCGGGACTTATGCCATGGCACGCCGAAGGCGCGTTTACGAAGGCAAGGCCAAGGTCTTTTACGAAGGACCAGAGCCAGGCCTGTTAGTTCAGCATTTCAAGGACGAGGCCCATGCCAGGCGTCCGGAGAAGTCCGGCGTCATCGACGGCAAGGGTGTCATCAACAACCGGATTTCCGAGTTCATCATGAGCCGGCTGAACGAGATGGGTGTCCCCACCCACTTCGTACGCCGCCTCAACATGCGCGAGCAGCTGGTCCGCGAGGTCGAGGTGCTGCCGATCGACGTCGCCGTGCGAAATGTCGCCGCCGGCGAGTTCGCCGAGCGCTTCGACATCAAGGAAGGCACGCCGCTGCCCCGCTCGATCATCGAGTTTTACCTGCGGTCGGAGGAGCTCGACTATCCGCTGGTCAGCGAAGAGCACATCACTGCCTTCGGCTGGGCCGCGACCCAGGATATCGACGACATGATCCACCTGTCGCTCCGGGTGAACGATTTCCTGTCGGGCCTGTTCCTGGGTGCGGGCATCCGCCTGGTCGACTTCACGCTTCAGTTCGGCCGGCTCTATTTCGAGGATGATGTCCGCCTGGTCATCGCCGATGAAATCACGCCTGACAGCGCGCGTCTGTGGGATCTGTCGACCAACGAGCCGATGGACAAGGACCGCTTTGCGCGCGATCTCGGCCGTGTCGCGGAAGGTTACCAGGAGGTCGCGCGCCGGCTCGGCATCCTGCCTGAAGCCGGCAACGTCACCGACCTTCAGAAAGCCGCAACGTGAAGGCCCGCGTCCACGTCACCCTGAAGAAGGGCGTGCTGGACCCACAGGGAAAGGCGATCCATCACGCGCTGGGGACCCTCGGTTTCGAAGGCATCGAAGACGTACGTCAAGGCAAGGTCATCGAGATCGAATTGGCCGAGACGAATGCCGACAAGGCGCGCGCGGAGATCGAGGAGATGTGCCGCAAGCTGCTCGCCAACACGGTGATCGAAAACTACGCGGTGGAGCTTGAGACGTGACAGGCCAGGCAGTATGTCTGCCATGGTCTTTCGTCCACCCCGCCCTTCGACCGCGCTCTGTTCAAACGCTGACCGCGTCCGGTAGATCGTCATGAAAGCCGCCCTTGTCGTCTTCCCCGGCACCAACCGCGAAATCGATATGTCCGACGCGCTGAGCCGCGCCGGCGCTGATGTCACCATGGTCTGGCACGGTGACGCCGACTTGCCGGCGACGGACCTGATCGTTCTGCCCGGCGGATTTTCCTATGGCGATTATCTCAGATGCGGCGCCATGGCGGCCCATTCCCCGATCATGAAGGACGTCGTGAAAAGCGCGAAGACCGGCACGCCGACCTTCGGTGTTTGCAACGGCTTTCAGACCTTGATCGAGACTGGGCTGTTGCCCGGCGGGCTGTTGAAGAACGCCAGCGTCAGCTTCGTCTGCCGCGATGTCTCACTGCAGGTCGAGAACGCCACAGCGCCGTTTACCGGCGGTTTTGCCTCCGGTGACGTTATCCGCGTGCCGGTCGCGCACGGCGACGGCAACTACTTCGCCGATGACGAGACGCTCGACCGGCTGGAAGGTGAAGGCCGCGTCGCCTTTCGCTATGTGCCCGGCCCGGACGAGCCGAAGGAGCGCGCCAATCCCAATGGCTCGATCCGCGATATCGCCGGCATCACCAACGAAGCCGGCAATGTGCTCGGCATGATGCCGCATCCCGAGGATGCGACCTGCGCGCGCCACAAGACCCAGGACGGCGTCAACCTGTTCGCGGGCATGGTCGAGGCGTTGTCATGAGCGCCGCAGTCGAGAACCCCATTCCCAACATCGTCGCCGAACACGGGCTGACCGCCGAGGAATACGCCAAGATCCTGGAGATCATCGGGCGCGAGCCGAACCTGACCGAGCTCGGCATCTTCTCGGCCATGTGGAACGAGCACTGTTCGTACAAGTCCAGCCGCCTCTGGCTGAAGACCCTGCCAACGTCCGCACCGTGGGTGATCTGCGGTCCCGGCGAGAACGCCGGCGTCGTCGATATCGGCGAAGGACTTGCCGCCGTCTTCAAGATGGAAAGCCACAACCACCCGAGCTTCATTGAACCGCACCAGGGCGCGGCGACCGGTGTCGGCGGCATCCTGCGCGATGTCTTCACCATGGGTGCGCGCCCCGTCGCCAACATGAACGCTCTGCGGTTCGGCAGCCCGGACCACGAGAAGACTCGCTATCTGGTCGGCGGCGTGGTCGGTGGCATCGGCAGCTACGGCAACTGCATCGGCGTGCCGACCGTGGGCGGCGAGTGCACCTTCCACGCCAGCTACAACGGCAACAACCTTGTCAATGCCATGACCGTCGGGCTGGCGTCCGCAGACCGCATCTTTTATGCCGCCGCCGGCGAAGTCGGCGCGCCCGTTATCTATGTCGGGTCGAAGACCGGGCGCGACGGCATCCACGGCGCCAGCATGGCATCCGCCGAGTTCAACGAGGACACCGAGGAGAAGCGCCCGACCGTGCAGGTCGGCGACCCCTTCACCGAAAAACTGCTACTGGAAGCCTGCCTGGAACTGATGGCGACCGATTCGATCATCGGCATCCAGGACATGGGCGCGGCCGGCCTGACCTGCTCCTCGGTCGAGATGGCCGACAAGGGCAATGCCGGCATGGATCTGGACCTCGACGCCGTCCCCCAGCGCGAAGAGAACATGTCGGCCTATGAGCTCATGCTCTCGGAAAGCCAGGAGCGCATGCTGATGGTGATCAAGCCGGAAGCCGAAGCGCGGGCACGCGAGATCTTCGAGAAGTGGGAGCTGGACTTCGCCGTTGTCGGCCACATCACCGATACCGGCCGCCTGATCGTCCGGAAGGACGGCGAGGTGCAGGCCGACCTACCGGTCAAGCCGCTCTCCGATGAGGCGCCGATCTATGACCGGCCATGGAACGAGGCAGCGAAGCGGCCGATGGTAGCGGCAACCGACGTGGTCGCGCCGAACGACATCGGCGATGCCCTTCTGACCCTGCTCGCCTGCCCCGACCTGGCGTCGAAGCGGTGGATCTGGGAGCAGTACGACCACCTGGTGCGCGGCCACACCATGCAGCGGCCGGGCGGCGACGCCGCGGTCGTGCGCATACCCGATTCCGACCGCGGCCTGGCGGTGACCAGCGACTGCACGCCGCGCTATTGCCGCGCCGATCCGTTCGAGGGCGGCAAGCAGGCGGTCGCCGAAGCCTGGCGCAATCTGACCGCAACCGGCGCGAAGCCGCTTGCCGTCACCGATTGCCTGAACTTCGGCAATCCCGAGCGTCCCGAAGTGATGGGAGAGTTCGTCGGTTGCGTGAAAGGCCTGGGCGAGGCCTGCCGCGCGCTCGACTTTCCGGTCATCTCCGGCAACGTCTCGCTCTACAACGAAACTAACGGCAAGGCCGTCCAACCGACACCCAACATCGGCGGCGTCGGACTGATCGACGATCTCGACCACATGGCGCGCATCGGCTTCGCCGGCGACGACGAGACGGTGATCCTGATTGGGGAGACCACGGGCCATCTGGGGTCATCCCTTTACCTGCGCGAGATCGCGGGGTCGGAAGACGGCGCCCCACCGCCCGTCAACCTGACCGTGGAGCGCCGCAACGGGGACTTCGTGCGCCAAGCCATCCGCGACGGCAAGGTCACGGCGTGCCACGACCTCTCGGACGGCGGCCTGCTGGTCGGGCTGGCCGAAATGGCGCTGGCCTCGGGCATCGGCTGCGCGGTCGAGCCTGCCCCGGACGATGTTCCCGCGCATGCTTGGCTGTTTGGTGAAGACCAGGCCCGCTATGTGGTTGCGGTCGCCGAAGGCGCCGAGACGCTGCTGGCCGATGCCGAAAAGGCTGGCGTTCCAGCCCGGGTCGTCGGCAGGACAACTGGTGATTCGTTGACTCTGGCCAGAGAGCGCGCCATATCGCTGGTAGCGATGCGTGACGCGCACGAAGGCTGGCTGCCGGGCTATATGGCCCAGGGCGCCTAATCAACGTCGGAGGAGTTCGCGATGGCCATGAGCGCCGCCGAAATCGAGCAGATGATCCAGGAGGCATTTCCTGATGCCTCGATTGAGATCGATGATCTGCGCGGCGACGGCGATCATTATGCGGCCAAGATCGTATCTGGCGCTTTTGTCGGTAAGACGCGCGTCCAGCAACACCAATTGGTTTACAAGGCGCTGAAGGGAAAGATGGGCAACGAGTTACACGCGCTCGCCCTTCAGACCGCGGCGCCGGCTGACGGCTGACCGCCCGGCCACCACCTTTATCGGAGAAGAGATCATGCCTCTCGATGACATGACCCGGCAACGGATCACCAGCGAAGTCACCAACAATCCCGTCGTGCTCTTCATGAAGGGATCGCCCGTCTTCCCGATGTGCGGCTTTTCAGCCGCCTCGGTCCAGATGCTGAGCCACCTGGGTGTGCGCTTTAAGGGCATCAACGTGCTCGAAGACCCGGCGGTGCGCGAAGGCATCAAGGAGTACAGCGACTGGCCGACCATCCCGCAGCTTTATGTGAAGGGCGAGTTCGTCGGCGGCAGCGACATCATGCGCGAGATGTTCGAGTCCGGTGAGCTGATGGAGCTGATGAACAGCCGCGGCATCGAAGTCGACCCCGCTGCCTAGTTCGATGGAAGCCATCGATGCCGGCGTGATCCACGGCTATCACGCCCACGTCAACTTCGATCCCGACAAGCGCGACGTCGCGATCGCGATGCGCGAGGAAATGGGAAAACGTTTCGACGTGGTTCTCGGCCGTGTGTGGGATCAGCCCGTCGGACCGCATCTGAAGCCGATGTTCCAGGTCGCCTTCGAGCCCGGCGAGTTCGACAAGGTCGTGCCGTGGCTGATGGTGAATCACAACGGCCTTTCCATTTTCATCCATCCGGAAACCGGCAACGAGCTTGAAGACCACCGCGACAATGCGCTGTGGATCAACGAGAACCTGGGCCTCAATCTCGACGCGCTGAACTAGGTTCAGACCAATGTTCGGCGCGCCATAGCGCCCTTTCCGGCCGCCGCCCGCTCATGGCGCAACTTGCCGTCGCTTCTCTCGGCGCGGCACTGCCCTTACCATCGCACTCTCCGGTCGCCCTTTAGGCGTCCGCTGATCAGTTGGTGGGTATGCCATGAGTGACATTTCGCAAGGACTGCAACCGCCCTTGTCCGCGCCACCAAGCGTGGACCGACAGGCCATGCCCTTTGGCTCTCTCGCGTTTCTAGGCGCGGCAGCCTCCCTTGTCTTTTGTTACGGTCAGGTCCTCATCTCGTTGCTGGCGCCGCTTTTCGGGATGGCCGCCTTCGAGTTGAACATCCACCTGCAGGCCGTCTTCATGTGGGGGTTCGCCCTGGTCACCGTCATGGGGTTGTTCAACGACCAGAAGCTGCACAAGAGCAAGGTTCCGCTGGTTGTCAGCGCCGTTGCCGTCGTAACCATTATCTTCACGCTCTACGTCTATTACGACATACGCATCCTGATCCTGGGCTATGTGCTTCTGGTGATCGCGGCGCTGCTCAACCAGAACATGCGGTTGGTCAGCCTGAACCGCGAGGTCAAGGCGCAGGCCGACCGTCTGAGCGATCTCAATCAAACACTGGAGAAGCGGGTCGAGGACCAGGTCGAAGAGATTGAACGCATCGCCCAGCTGAAACGTTTCCTGTCATCGGAGGTTGCCGATCTGATTACCGCCGAAGGCAAGGAGTCGCTGCTCGACAGCCACCGCCGTCAGATTGCCTGCTTGTTCTGCGATCTCCGCAACTTCACCGCCTTCTCCGAATCCGTCGAACCGGAAGACGTCATGGACGTGCTGCAGGCGGTCCACACGACTATGGGTGACCTGGCCGCCAGGCACGGCGGCAGCATCGGCCATCTGTCGGGCGACGGGTTGATGGTCATCTTCAACGACCCGCTGCCGTGCGATGAACCGGTCGCGCGGGCGATTCGATTGGCGCTCGACATGCGCCGAGCGTTCACCGACATCCAGGCGCGGTGGCGCGACCTGGGTCATGAGCTAGGCCTTGGCATCGGTATCGCCTATGGCTACGCCACGCTCGGCCTGATCGGATCGGAGGGGCGTCACGACTACACCGCCATCGGCAATGTGGTGAACATCGCCGCGCGGCTTTGCGACCAGGCGGACGACGGCGACATCCTCATCGACAAGCGCGCGCATGTCGAGGTCGAGACCGCTACACAAACAGAGGCGGCGGGCCTGCTGAGCCTGAAAGGTGTGGGGAAAAAAGTCGAAGCTTACAAGGTGATGGGCGCCGCAGAGACGGCGTGACGCAACCAGTCAGCCGCCAGGATGTGCGGCGTCTAGGTTCCAATCGCCCTTGCGCGGGACGGCGCCAGCATGGGCTGCGTCGGGCCGATAGGGCGCCGGTGCGCCGCGGCACGAGATACGCCATAGAAGGCGCGTGTTACGCGGATCGGCACTGGCGTGCGCGATAGGCACGGCCGAGTGCATGGTGGCGAACGTGTCCCAGATCGCGAGATCGCCGACCTCGTAGGTGTGGTCATAGCGGAAGTCGGGTTTCAGCACATGCTGCTTGAGTTCCCGCAAGAGCGCCTGACTGTCGTCATCCGCCATGCCTTCGATACCTTCCGGCGTTCCTGCGACCGCGTAGAGCGAACGCCGGCCGGTAGCCGGATGCCTTAAGACCAGCGGATGATAGACTGGGACGACATGGTTGCGCTGCTTCTCTGTCAGCGAGCCCCGCGCGTCGTACTCACCGTCGCGGCCGCTGGCGGCGCCATAGGAATGACGCACGACAAGTCCCTCCAACCGCGCTTTCATATGCTCATCCAGCGCGTCATAGGCGGCGATCGTGTCTGTCAGCATGGTCTGGCCGCCCTCTTCCGGCGCTTCCACGCAATAGAGCATGGTGGCCGATGCCGGCTCGTCCTCGTAAGCTTGGTCGGTATGCCAGAACGACGCCGCCAGGCGCAGCGGATCGCTCTTCTGGCGATCTCCAACATTGCCGACAACAGCGACCTCGGGACAGGCTTCCATGCGGATCGCCTTGACGACATGAATGATCGGCTCGCCTATCTGGCGGCCGAAGGTGACGTAGTTCTCGATGGCCAGGCTCTGGCGTTTGATCACCAGCATCCGGTGTTCGTGGAGCGCGTCGACAAGCGTGTCGATGACGTCGGGAGCGTCCGGCGTCCGGTTCAGATCAAGTCCGTGCACGGCGGCCCCGAACGGTGCGTCCAGCGATCTGATATCCAGCCCTGCGCCCATGTCACGGCGCCTTCGGCAATTGGTCCATGATGTAAGCCTACGGGTTTCCGGCCTCGGCGTCAGCATCCGGCCGAATGTTCTCTCGCGTGATGTTGAGCCCGCAGATATAGCCCCAGGTCAGGCACGGACCGATCGTCGTGCCGCTGCCGACAGCGCGCGTGCCGAACGGATTAGCCATCGCATTGCCGGCGCAATAGAGGCCGCCGATGACGGTGCCGTCCGGGCGCACGACCTGGCCTGCAGCGTTGGTGCGCGCGCCGCCCTTGGTGCCCAGGATCGACCGGTTGAACCGGCATGCGACGAACGGCGGGGTCTCAATCGCACCCAACGCCGGATTGCCGGGACCGCCATCGTGACCGGCCATGTAGCGCTCCCACACACTCTCACCGCGCCGGAAGTCGGGATCGCGGCCTTCCGCGACGAAGCCGTTGAAGCGCTCGACAGTCTTGGCAAGCGCATCCGGCGGTACGCCAATCTTCGACGATAGCTCAGTCAGCGTACGCGCGCGGACCAGGAACCCCTGCTCCAGCCGCGCCTTAAGACGGAACAGCATGGAATGGTTCAGGAAGCGGCGATCACCGACCAGCCAGGCCGGCAGGTGAAGCGGCTCGCCTGTCTCGGGATCGCGGCGATCCAGCGCCTCGCCGATGTTGTAGTCGTACTCGCTGACAAACCGCTCACCGTTGCGATCAATGGCGATGCAGTGGGGCGAGGCATGGAACATGGCGGGCATACCATGGACAGCGCCTTCGTAGCGCGTCGGCAGTGTCGCATAGACGTTGGCCTGATCCATACGCTCCATCGATGCCCCTGCCTCGGCCGCCAGTTTCTGGCCGTCGCCGGTGTTGGTGTTGGGGCTGCCCAGCCGGTCGACCGGACCGGCGAAGTGGCGCGCCAGCATGGCGCTGTCCCATTCGAATCCGCCGGTCGCCAGCACAACGCCCTGGCGAACGCGGACGGTCGTTGACTTGTCTGGCGATCCGAAGCGCAAGCCTTCGACACGCCCTGTGGTGGAATCTTGCAGAAGTGCCTCGACACGGGCGTTGGTAACGATCCGACAGCCCTGCGCCTGGCAGGCGCCGAGCAGCCCGGCGACCAGGGCCTGACCGCACGCGATCTGTCCGATAGCCATTCGGTAGAGCCAACGCGGCCCGACCACCACGGCGGCATACACGGGCTGTTCATAGACCCGGTACTTCTTGATCTCGCTATAGGTCAGGCTTTGCGGCACCGTTGAGCGGCGAATAAGGCGCGCATAGGGACCGGCAACACGTCGGTTGAGCAGGCTTGGGGTCAACTGGCGCCCACCCGGTTTGCCGCCCTCGCATTCGGCCATCGGATCGGGCTCGTCGACGGGTTGGAAACGCAATTCAGAATGCGCTTCCAAAAAGTCGATCATCGCCGGCGCATGGTCGACAAAGCTCTGCCACAGCGGTTCATCCGTCGCTGACCAGCCTTCAGGCGATGCCGCGCGCAGGTAGCGCATCGCGTCGTCCGGGCTGTCCTCGATGCCCGCTTCGCGCGCCAGATGGTTGCAGGGGATCCACGTGCCGCCGCCGGACATGGCGCTGGTGCCGCCCAGAAGGTCACTCTTCTCGAGAATGACGACGTCCGCACCGCGCGCTGCTGCTGAAAGCGCCGCTGACAGTCCGGCCGCACCGGAACCTACGACGGCGACGTCGACCTCCATAACTGCGTCTGCCATGCCCCCGCGTGTTCCTCAATCGCACGATAAGTACCGGTCGCAACCTTGGGCGCCTGCCGACTTGAAAATCAAGCAATCTGTCTCACGGGCATGTGATTCTCTGGCCGCCGTCTTATAGTTGTTCCGTCACAATGTTCCGCTAATGTTCCTGATCTTAGTTAAACTGGAGAAGAACGTCATGGTTGACCCCGTCCCACAGGGCGCACGCACCGTCACCCCGCACCTCGTGATCGAAGGCGCCGCCGATGCGATCGCGTTCTATGAGAAGGCCTTTGGGGCCACGGAGCATTTCCGCCTGCCGTCGCCTGACGGCAAGGTCATGCACGCGGTGCTGACAATCGGCGATTCGATGGTTTTTGTCGCCGATGCTATGCCCGATATGGGCTCCGAAGGGCCCAAGGCTCATGGCGGAACCTCGGTCGCGCTGCACCTTTACGTTGACGACGCGGACGCCTGGGCAGAGCGTGCGGAAAAGGCCGGTGCCACGGTGACCATGCCGGTCGAGGACATGTTCTGGGGCGACCGATACGGCCGTCTGGAGGATCCGTTCGGTCACGTTTGGGCGGTGGCAACGCACGTCAAGGATCTGACGCCCGAAGAGATTGGAGAAGCGGCCAAGGCGGCCTTCGGCGGCGGATCGTAAGGAAGCCTTCTCATGCACGATGACCGTGGCGATCCGCCACGGTCGTTGTCCCGTCAATTTGACTTCAAGAACAGCCAAACAAAGATCGCATATCCCCAATTGACGGGGCGGTTTAACCCTCTACAAGGGCGTTCTCACCGCAACACATTCTGACAGGGGAACGCCATGGCCGACCGGCCGCTTGACCTTGAGTTCGTCCGCTCTTTTTTTCCCGCGCTGAACGACAGCTGGGCGTTCATGGAGAACGCCGGCGGCAGCTTGGTGCCGCGCACCGTGATCGACAGGGTGCACAGCTATATGACCGAGTGCCAGGTGCAGCCGGCTGCCGCCTACCGCGTCTCGCAGGATGCGACCGAGCGCATGGATGCCGGCCACAAGGCGGTTTGCGGATTGATCAACGCCGAACTGGACGAGGTGGTCATCGGTCCGTCAACGACCCGCAATGTCATCACCCTGGCCGCCGCGATCCGTGGCTGGTTCAAGCCGGGTGACGAATTGATCGTCACCAATCTGGATCACGAGGCCAATAACGGGCACTGGCGCCGGCTGGAAGAGTTCGGCATCACCGTGCGCGAGTGGCAGGTCGACCCGAAGACAGCCGAGCTTGAGATCGACAGCCTGAAGGAGATGCTGAGCGAGAAAACTCGGCTGGTGTGCTTCTCGCACTGTTCCAACATCGCCGGCGGCGTCAATCCGGTGCGCGAAATTGCCGACCTCGTCCACAGTTTCGGCGGCATGGTTTGCGTCGACGGTGTCGCCTATGCCGCCCACGGCGCTATCGACGTCAAGGCGCTGGACGTCGATTTCTACCTCTTGAGCCTCTACAAACTCTACGGTCCGCATCTGGGCGTCATGTATGGCAAGCGTGAGCATTTTCTGAAAGCGAAAGGCCAGTACTTCTATTTTCACGGTGAAGACGACATCCCGATGAAGCTCAATCCGGGCGCGCCGAACCACGAGCTGACCGCGGGCTCTGTCGGGATCGCCGACTACTTCGAGGCCCTGGCCGCCCATCATATCAACGAACCAGCAAATGACTTCCACGGCCGTGTACGCCAGGTCTATGGGCTGTTCGCAAAGCAGGAGGAGGCACTGTCCAACCGCTTCCTCGATTATGCGCTGGCGCATCCCAAGCTGAATGTCATCGGCCGCGCGACAGCCGATCATACGCGACGTGCGCCGACCTTCTCGTTCATCATTGAAGGCATGTCATCCCAGGAGGCCGCCAGGCAGCTGGATGCGCAGGGCATCGCGTGCGGCGCCGGCGACTTCTATGCGCCACGCGTCCTGAACGCGGTCGGTGTCGACCCGGCCGACGGTGTCATCCGCTGTTCCGTGGTCCACTACAACACCGTCGACGAGGTTGACCGGCTGGTGAAGGCGCTCGACGCGATCATACCATGACGGCAAACGATCCCGCCCGGCTGGAATTGACGCCAGACGAAATGCGCGCACTGGGCTACCGTGCTGTCGACATGGTGGTCGAGCACTGGACCAGTTTGGCGCAGAAGCCGGCCGCCGTGCATGTCGAACTGGAAGACCTGCGCCCGACACTGCGCGAGCCGCTGCCGGAAACCGCTGGCGACTGGCGGGACGCCCTGGACTTCGCGCGCGACAACGTGTTCGAGACCATGGGTCAGATCGCCCATCCGAGGTTCCTGGCCTTCGTGCCCGGTCCGTCCAACTTCGTCGGCGCCATGGCCGACATCATGACCTCCGGCTACAACACCGCCGCCAGCTTGTGGCGCGAGACGCCGGGGCCGGCCGAGCTGGAGTTGACCACGCTGGAGTGGCTGAAGGCGCTATGCGGGTTCGACGACGCCTGCGAAGGCATCTTCACCAGCGGCGGCTCGGTCGCCAACCTGACGGGGCTCGCCGCCGCACGCGAGGCCAAGCTGGGCGAAGACACAGACGATGCCGTCGCCTATTGCGCCAGCCAGACCCACAGCTCGGTCGCGCGCGGTTTTCGTATCCTCGGTTTTCGTCGCGACCAGTTGCGGCCGATCGCGATCGATGACCGGTTCCGCATCGACATGGCCGCGCTGAAGGCCGCGATCGACAACGACATAGCGGCAGGCCGCCGGCCGTTCTGCATCGTCGGCAACGCTGGCACGACGAACACCGGCGCCATCGATCCGCTGGAAACCATGGCCGATCTGGCGGCACAGCACGATCTGTGGCTGCATGTCGACGGCGCCTATGGCGGCGCGGCGAGTCTGGTGCCCCAGGGCCGTGCCCTGCTTGCCGGCATGGAGCGCGCCGATAGCGTCGTCATCGATCCGCACAAATGGCTGTTCCAACCCTATGAGGCCGGTGTCGTGTTCGTCCGCCACCCCGGACTCCTGGATCGCACGTTTGCAAGCAGCCCCGAATACCTGCAGGACGTCGCGGCCGGTGAGCAAGAGGTCAACTTCTCCGAACGCAGCATTCAGCTTTCGCGCGGGTTGCGCGCCTTCAAGCTGTGGTTGTCGCTCAAGGTATTCGGTGCCGAGGCGTTCCGCGCCGCCGTCCAACGCGGCATCGAGATCGCCGAGCGGGCCGAGGCCATGCTGAAAGAAAGCGGGCGCTTCGAGATCGTCACGCCGGCGACGATCGGTGTCGTCACCTTCCGCTTCCTGCGCGACGGTCTGGACGACCCCGTGCTCGACCGCGTGCACCGCCGGATCGTCGATGCCCTGCTGGAGGACGGATACGCCTTCGTGACCTCGACCGAGCTGGGCGGGCGCACCTGTCTGCGCTTCTGCACCATCAACCCGCGCACCACCGATGAGGACCTTGCGGGAACGATCGAGCGAATCATCCGATTTGGCGATGACGTGAACGTCTAGATTTGGACGGATCGTGGCAAAACGGAACGAAATCAACAGAAACCAGACACAAACTGGGCGATTTCGGGCCCCTGCGAAGTGATTGGTGCAACAGCCCATCACCGTGCTAACGTCCTCACATCTACAGCGTAGAACTCTGGGAGATTCTTCATGCACATTGATGACGTTATTGCGCGGGTGCGCGACCGCGCTATCAGCAGGCGCGACCTCAACAAGGCGATGGCCGCCGCCGGTATCCTGACCGTCGCCGCGCCGATTACCGGCGCTAAAGCCGATGCGGAAGGTGAGGTTATCTACTTTACATGGGCCGGGTATGACCTACCGGAGATGTGGCCGAACTACGTAGAAAAGTACGGCGCCGAGCCTGAAACACCGTTGTTCGGCGACAACGCCGAGACCTTCGCCAAGATGCGCTCCGGTTTCCAGGTCGACGTCACGCATCCATGCGCGGGCAGCACGATCGTTCGCTGGCGTGATGCCGGCCTGCTGCAGCCGATCGACACGTCCCGTCTGTCGAACTGGCCCGACATGGTGCCGGCGCTGACCAACCTCAACGGCAGCATCGTCGACGGCGATAACTACTTCGCGCCATGCGAATGGGGTCAGACGTCGATCACCTATCGCACCGACCTGGTCGAGGTCGAGGAAGACAGCTGGGGCATCCTCTGGGATGAGCGCTATGCCGGCAAGCTGACGATGCTGGATGCCGCCGAGGATGCCTGGTGGTGCGCGGCGATCTATGCCGGCATCGACACCGACAACGTGACCGATGAAGGTCGGGCCAAGGTTCTGGAGCTGCTCCGCGAACAGCGTCCCCTGCTCCGGACCTATTCAAGCGACATGACCAGCGTCCAGCAGATGCTGGCGTCGGGCGAGGTTGTGGCCGCCATGACATGGAATGGCACGCCTTGGGAACTGACGGCGCAGGAAGTGCCGGTGAAGTTCGCCGACGTGAAGGAGGGCGCTTTGACGTGGGTCTGCGGCCTGGTGCTGGCCGAAGGCGCGCCCCACTACGACAAGGCGCACGACCTGATCGACGCCATGCTGGATCCAAGCGCCGGCGAGTTCCTTACCGGCGAGTACGGCTATGGCCACTCCAACGTGAAGACGTACGACCTCTTCAGTGATGAAGACCTGGCGGCGCGCGGCCTGTCGCGCGATGTCATGGATATGCTGAACCGTGGCGTCTTTGTGCTGATTGTCGATCCCGAACAGAACGAAGCGATCGAACGCGATTGGGCGGAAGTCACCGCCGGCTTCTAATCGTTCGCGCTTAAAGCGCGTTACGTGAGGAGACCCCGTCGAGGCCATCGGCGGGGTCTTCTTTTTTACTCAGGCGCTGGGTTTCGCGGCGGCAAAGTCCATCGCGCCATAGAAGCGCTCGGAGTAGTGGATGTCCTCGAAAGCTTCCAGCTCCCTCCAGAAACCGTCGCGCGCCGGGCTTTTCATGTAAGCGTCGAGCGCGGCACGGCCGGCGACGCCATAGATCAGCAGATAACCTTTCCAGCCCGAACAATCGGTCTGATCAAGTTCGACCTTGCGCGCCCAAAGGAAACCCGGCTCGGCGCAGACCTCTGCCATGTGTTTGGCCTCGAGCCAGTCCAAATAGGGTTGTCCGAGCTCCGGATCGACCCACGAGCGAACCATGTAAAGCAGCCCGGCACCTTGAAGTTCCGTCTCGTCTGCCATCGTTTTCCCCTCCCCAAACGAAAAGGGCCGCGGTCCCATCGGGAGCCGCGGCCCTGGTTCGAAATCTCTTGAGCGATCAACCGCTCGAATAAAACTCGACCACCAGGTTCGGCTCCATCTGCACGGGGTACGGTACCTCGACAAAGGTCGGGACCCGCACATAGGTGCCATTCATCTTGTCGAAGTCGACCGCCATGTACTCCGGCACCTCGCGCTCGCTCGACGCGACGGCTTCCAGAACCAGCGGAAGTTCCTGGGACTTCTGCTTGACCTCGATGACGTCGCCTGGCGACACCCGGTAGCTGGGAATGGTCACCCGCTTGCCGTTGACGTGGATGTGGCCGTGGTTGACGAACTGGCGCGCGGCGAACACGGTCGGCACGAACTTCATGCGGTAGATGACAATATCCAGGCGGCGCTCAAGCAGACCGATCAGGTTCTCGATCGTGTCGCCGCGGCGGCTATACGCCTCCTCGAAGGTGCGGCGGAATTGGCGCTCGGTGATGTTGCCGTAATAGCCCTTCAGCTTCTGCTTGGCGGCCAGCTGCACGCCATAGTCGGTCGGCTTGCGGCGGCGTCCCTGGCCATGCTGGCCGGGACCGTAGTCGCGCTTGTTGGTCGGGCTCTTGGGCCGGCCCCAGAGATTGACGCCATGGCGGCGGCAGATCTTGTATTTCGATGACAGACGTTTCGTCATGGACGCCTTGGTTCTAAGCCATAAAAACGGATTGCGCCCCGTCCTGCGGAGCGCTGGCGGGTTGTAGTCCCCTGGCCCGCCAATGTCAAACAGCTTTCCGGGCAGATTTTGCAGCCATTTAGGGGCTCGATTCGGGGCCAATCAGGCGGTCAAGCGCCTCCAACAGGACCTGGCGGACCCGCTCGGTCGCGGCGGGGTCGTAGACGTCCTCCTGTCCGCGATAGCCGTCTGGGCATACCTCGCAGTCGAAACCGGCCGCCGCCCCAGAAACCGGGACGAGGCGGACGGGCGCTTCGCCATCCACCGCCTGCGATTCGGCATAGGACTGGCATGCCACGGCGGCAGGATACTGGTCGGGCAGGACGATCAGGGCCTCCTCGCGCAGATAGCCCGCTCCTTCGCATGTCGGATAGAAGGCGGCGACGAACTGGACGCCACCGGTGCCAGGCAAGAGTGTGGAAGCGGCCACCAGATCCAGCGCGATGTCACCTCCGCTGCCCCAACCAAGAACCGCCATCCGCTTGGCATCGACATAGTCCTCACCGGCAAGCTTCTCCAGGGCTCCCTGAGCATCACCCTGCAGCACGGCGGGGTCCATCGGATCGTCACAGCGTTCGCCGCCACCACGCGTGAAATGGTGATCGATGACGAAGCTGACATAACCGGCCTCGGCGAGTTCACGTGCCCACCGCCGTTCGTGGGGGCCAACACCGTCACAGTCGGGCAGAAGCACCACGGCAGGATAGCGGCCACCGCCGTCTGGCACGCGCAACAGGCCGGTCACTGTCTGCGGCTGGCCGCCATCCGGCGGCACCGATTTGAATTGCATCCAGGAAGCCGCACAGGAGCCGAGGGCCAGGAGAACGACAAAAGGCACGATCAAACGCCGCATCATGTCCCTTCCCCGTCGTCACGAGGCAGCGGGCGACGGCCATTGACCAGGCAGCTCACAATGCCGCGCAAAGTCCGGACCTCCTGCTCGAAGAGGCCAGCGCGCAGGAACATGTTGCGGATGTTGCGCACCATGATCGGCCTGTGTTGCTGGTTGCGCAGAAAACCGCAGGTGTCGAGCTCGCCGATCAGGTGTTCGAAGAAGCCTTCGAGTTCCTCCGCGTTCGCCGGATGCGTCTTGCCCTCGCGCAACGTCTCGCCCGGTGTCTCGTCGGCGGCTTGAAACCACTCGTAGCCGATCAAAAGAACCGCCTGGGCCAGGTTGAGCGAATTCATCTCAGGATTGGCCGGTACATTCAAAACAGCGTGGGCCAGCGCCACCTCGTCGTTTTCGAGGCCAGTGCGTTCGGGCCCGAACAGGATGCCACTGGCTTCCTCGTGACGCGCGCCCATGTGCATCAGACCGGCGGCATGGCGCGGTGTGTGGCTAGGCTTCAGCATGTAGCGCTGGCGCGCCGTGGTCGCCCAGAGGTGCGCCAGGTCGGCCACCGCCTCAGCCGCCGTGTCGAACAGCCGCGCCTCGGCCAGGATAGAGCTGGCACCGGCTGCCATGGTCTCGGCGGCCGGGTTGGGCCAGCCGTCGCGCGGCGCGACGATCCGCATATCGGTCAGACCGAAGTTCATCATGGCGCGGGCCGCCGCACCGATGTTCTCACCCATCTGCGGGCGGACCAGGACGATGGCGGGCGGCGATGACGGCATCGGGGCTCAGGCGGGCGCGTTGTCGCGCATCAGTTTGTAACGGATGCTGTCGGTCAGCGCCTGGAACGACGCGTCGATAATGTTGGTCGACAGACCGACCGTCGACCAACGCGTGCCCGCATCATCGGCGCTTTCGATCATGACGCGGGTGACAGCGGCGGTGCCAGCTTGGGGACTCAGGATCCTCACCTTGTAATCGACCAGCCGGCAGTCGTGCAGGTACTCCGAGTACTTGCCGAGATCCTTCCTTAGCGCGACATTGAGCGCGTCGACCGGACCGTTGCCCTCGGCGACCGACAACAGGCGCTGGTCATCGATGACGATTTTGACCGTTGCTTCCGACAAGGTGACGAGTTTGCCGAGCGCGTTAAACCGCCGCTCCACCAGAACGCGGAAGCTGTCGACCTCGAAATAGTCGGGCACACTCTCAAGGGTACGCCGGGCCAGCAACTCGAAGCTCGCCTCCGCGCCGTCATAGGTGTAGCCCTCGAACTCCTTCGCCTTCACTTCTTCGATCAGGCGCGGCAGCTTCTTGTGGTCGGGGTCGACATCCATGCCGGCCTCTGCCAGGCGCGCCAGCACATTGGCGCGGCCGGACTGGTCGGAAACGACGATGTGACGCTCGTTGCCGACAAGCTCGGGGTCGACATGCTCATAGGTGCGCGGATCCTTCAGAACCGCCGAAACGTGCAGCCCGCCCTTGTGCGCAAACGCCGAAGCGCCGACATAGGGGGCGTGGCGATCGGGCGCGCGGTTCAGCAGTTCGTCCAGCAAGCGCGATGTGCGGGTGACGTGCGCAAGCTGGGCATCGCTGACGCCGAGTTCATAGTCCGACTTCAGCGCCAGTGTCGGCAGCACGGAGATCAAGTCTGCGTTGCCGCATCGCTCGCCCAAGCCGTTCAACGTGCCCTGCACCTGACGTGCGCCGGCCTCGACGGCGGCCAAGGAGTTGGCCACCGCATTGCCGGTGTCGTCGTGGGCGTGAATGCCGATCTTGTCGTGCGGCAGCTTGGACACGACCTCCGCGACAATGCGCCCGACCTCACCCGGCAGGGTGCCGCCATTGGTATCGCACAACACGACCCAGCGGGCGCCGGCATCGAGTGCTGCTTCCAGACACGATAGGGCGAAGCCGGGGTCGGCCTTGTAGCCGTCGAAGAAATGCTCCGCATCGAACATCGCCTCGCGGCCATCGGCGACCGCATGGGCCATCGAGTCGGCGATCATGGCGACGTTCTCATCCTTGGTGATCTCCAGTGCGACATCGACATGGAAGTCCCAGGACTTGCCGACCAGACAGATCGCCGGCGTCTTCGCTTGCATTACCGCCTGGACGCCGGGATCGTTCTCGACGCTGCGGCCAGGCCGCCGGGTCATGCCGAACGCGGTCAGCGTCGCGGACTTGAGCTGGGGCGGTGCCGAGAAGAAGGCATCGTCGGTCGGGTTGGCGCCCGGCCAACCGCCCTCGACATAGTCAATGCCCAGCTCGTCCAGGGCGGCGGCGATCTGCACCTTTTCCGAGACCGAGAAATCGACACCGCGTGTCTGCGCCCCGTCGCGCAGTGTCGTGTCGAACAGGTAGACCCGCTCGCCGCTCATCGCACCCGCCGCCACGTCGTGCCGTCGGGACCGTCTTCAAGCTCGATCCCTTCGGCCTGAAGCTCGTCGCGGATCCGGTCGGCTTCGGCAAAGTCCTTTGCCTTGCGGGCCGCCACGCGCGCCTCAAGGCGCGCTTCGATCGACGCGACGGCGTCCTCGTCGGCATCACCGGTAAACCAGTCGGCGGCAGTCTCGCGCAACAGGCCCAGCATGTTGCCGCCGGCCCTGAGCGCCATCGCCGCGTCGTTGTCGCCCTTGAAGACGCGGTCGGCGAGCTCGTGCAGATGACTTACCGCCAGCGGCGTGTTGAGGTCATCGGCCAGCGCGTCACGGACCTGCTCGGGCACCTCACCTGTCCCGGGTTCGCCGGCATGGCGCATGGCGTTATAGAACCGGTTGAGCGCCAGGCGCGCCTGGTTCAAGCCATCCATCGTGAAGTCGAGAGGCTGACGGTAATGCGTGCCCAGCAAGGCAAAGCGTAGGACTTCGCCCGGCCAGTCTTCAAGCAGCTCACGAACGGTGAAGAAGTTGCCGAGCGACTTCGACATCTTTTCCCCGTTCACGACCAGATAGCCGTTGTGCATCCAGTAGCGCGCGAACCCGGCGTGCTCGACACCGCACATGGTCTGCGCGATCTCGTTATCGTGGTGCGGAAAGATCAGGTCGCGTCCGCCGCCATGGATATCGAAGGTCGGTCCCAGGTGGGCCAAGCTCATTGCCGAGCACTCGATATGCCAGCCCGGGCGTCCACGACCCCAGGGGCTGTCCCAGCCAGGCAGATCGTCGCTCGACGGTTTCCACAAGACAAAGTCGGCGGCGTCGCGTTTGTAGGGCGCGACCTCGACCCGCGCGCCCGCGACAATCTCGTCCCGGCTGTTGCCCGAGAGTTTTCCGTAGTCGGGCCAGGACGGCACATCGAACAGGACATGCCCATCAGCCGCGTAAGCGTGGCCCTTAGCGATCAGATCTTCGATGATGGCAATCATGCCGGCGATATGCTGCGTGGCCCGCGGCTCGACGCTGGGCTCCAGGCAGTTGAGCGCGACTGTGTCTTTGTGCAGCTGCTCGATGGTGCGCTTGGTCAGCGCCTCGATCGGCTCGCCGTTCTCCTTGGCCGCCGCGTTGATCTTGTCTTCGACGTCCGTGATGTTGCGGACATAGGTGACGTGATCGGGGCCGTAGACATGACGCAACAGGCGGAAAAAGACGTCGAACACGACGAGCGGCCGGGCGTTGCCCAGATGAATGAGGTCATAGACCGTCGGCCCGCAGACATAGAAACGCACGTTTCCGGCATCGAGCGGCTCGAAGACCTGTTTTTCGCGGGCGAGCGTGTTGTGGATTTTGAGCTGTGTCTTGACGGTCATGGGGTCGGTTCCCGGTCAGAAATGGCAAAGCGTCGGGCCGCACGCCGGGCGCGGGCCGTTAAGGACTGTCAGGCGATAATTCGCCCGACTGCTTTGCAACATCGCTGGGACATCCGTTCCATAACGCGGGCTATATAGACGCGATCGCGCCCGGAGGCAAACGCGGCCGTCATCACGCCTTGTCGCCCTCAAGGCGGACAAGCGCCCGTTCGCGCCCGATGATCGGCAGCAAGTCCTTGAGCTCGGGCCCATGATCCAGGCCCGTAAGAGCCAGGCGCAGGGGCATGAAGAGCGCCTTGCCCTTGCGCCCCGACACCTCCTTGACCGCCGTTGTCCATGCCTTCCAGGTCTCCTGGTCCCAGGGCTCTTTGGGAAGCAGACCGGCCGCTGCCGCGATGAAGTCTTTGTCGTCACCGGCGATGACCGGCTCCGTCGGTTGGTGGCAGACCGCCCACCACGTCGCGGCATCGGCCAGAGTCTCGAGGTTGCCGCGCACGGCCAGCCAGAATGTCTCGTCGACATCACTCAGGCCGAGCGCGTCAAGATGCTGGGTCACGTCGGTGAGCGATGCGCCGTGCAGCCACTTGGCGTTCAGCGCCCGCAGTTCGTCGGGATCATAGCGCGGCGGATTGCGCGAGATCTTCGAGAAGGCAAAGCCGTCGATCAGCATCTGGAGCGTGTGCAACGGCTCGATCGGATCGGATGTGCCGAGACGGCCCAGAAAACTCAGAACCGCAAGCGGCTCAAGACCCTCGTCCCGCAGTTCCGCAATCGACGCGCCGCCTTTGCGTTTGCTCAAACCCTCGCCCGACGCCTCGGTCAGCAGGGGGTGGTGACCAAACTGGATGGGCGCGCCGCCGAGTGCTGCGATCAGGTCGATCTGGACGGCGGTGTTGGCGACGTGATCCTCGCCGCGCACAACATGGGTCACGCCCATCTCGATATCGTCGACGGCCGAGGCCAGCGTATAGGTCGGCACGCCGTTCTCGCGCATCAGCACGGGATCGCTGACGTGACCCGGTTCGAAACTGACGGGGCCGCGGATCAAATCCTCGAACGCAATGGGTTTGTCTTCGAGCAGGAACCGCCAGTGCGGCTGCCGGCCATCTGCTTCCAGCCGCGCCTTTTCGTCGTCACTCAGCTTGAGCGCGCTACGGTCATAGACCGGCGGCAGGCCCCGCGCCCGCAAGAGCTTGCGCTGGGTTTCCAGCTCTTCCGGCGTTTCGTAGCAGGCATAGAGCCGGCCCATATCGGCAAGTTTGGCGCGCGCGGCTTCGTAGCGCGCCATGCGTTCGGACTGTCTGGCCTCGCTGTCGGAGGTCAGGCCAAGCCATGCCATGTCGTCGCGGATGCCGTCGGCGTATGCATCCGTCGACCGCTCGGCATCGGTGTCGTCCAGCCGCAGGATGAACGTGCCGCCGGCCTGGCGCGCGATCACCCAATTCATCAGTGCCGTACGGATGTTGCCGACATGAAGCCGGCCGGTCGGACTGGGCGCGAAGCGCGTGACGGCGCTCATGAACGGAAGCGGTTGGTGATCGGATAGCGCCGCTCGCGACCGAAGGCGCGTGTCGTAATCTTGACGCCCGGCGGCGCCTGACGGCGTTTGTATTCGGCGCGCAGCAGCATGTTCCAGATGCGTTTGACGAGCGCCCGGTCGTGGCCGCGCGCCTGGACCTGCTCGAACGTCTCCTCGCCTTCGATCAGGCCGGTCAGGATGTCGTCCAGCACGTCATAGGGTGGAAGGCTGTCCTGGTCGGTCTGGTCGGGTTTCAGCTCCGCCGTCGGTGCCTTGGTGATGATGTTCTCGGGAACAACCCGACCCGCCGGACCCAGCGCGCCCGCCGGCAGGTGCTGATTGCGCCATGCGGAGAGCTCATAGACCGCCGTTTTGTAGACGTCCTTCAGAACGGAGTAGCCGCCGCACATGTCGCCGTAGAGTGTCGCGTAGCCGACCGACATCTCTGACTTGTTACCGGTCGACAGCACCATCGAACCGAACTTGTTGGAAAGCGCCATCAGCGTGATGCCGCGCGCGCGCGCCTGGATGTTCTCCTCGGCCTCGTTAGGTTCGGTGCCGGCGAAGAGATCCTTCAGCATGGTGTCATACGCGTCGACCGCCGGCGCGATCGAAATGCTGTCCAGGCGCACGCCCAGCATGTCCGCACAGGCCGCCGCATCGTCGAGCGACTCCTGACTGGTGAAGCGCGACGGCATCATCACGCAATGGACCTTGTCGGGCCCCAGCGCGTCCGTGGCGACCGCGGCCGACAAGGCGGAGTCGATGCCGCCGGAAAGCCCGATCAAGACGCCCGGGAAACCGTTCTTGCCGACATAGTCCGCAAGACCTGTCACCATCGCGCGGTAGATGTTCTCGCTCCGACCTGCCTCGGCGACGATCGTGCCGGGTTCACAAACCCAGCCACCGCCGTCGCGCCGCCAGGAGGTGACAACGACTGCTTCCTCCCAGGAAGGCAGTTGGGCGGAGAGTGAGCGATCGGCCTCGATGACGAATGATGCGCCGTCAAACACGAGCTCGTCCTGACCACCCACCTGGTTGACATAGATCAGCGGCAGGCCGGACTCCGTGACCCTCGCCACCGCGTGCGACAACCGTTCGTCCGTCTTGGTCGCGTCAAACGGCGAACCGTTGGGCACGATCAAGATCTCCGCGCCGTTCTCCGCATGACATTCGGTGACCTCGCCGGTCCACATGTCCTCGCACACCATGACACCCAGCCGGATATCACGGAACGGGATCGGGCCCGGCAGCGGGCCACCGCTGAACACGCGCTTCTCGTCGAACACGCCGTAGTTCGGCAGATCGTACTTCAAGCGCACGTGTTTGATCTCGCCCTCGTCCAGCAGATAGGCGGCGTTGTAGAGCGCGCCGTCGTTCCGATAGCTGGCGCCCAGAACAACCGCCGGTCCGCCGTCGCTCGTCGCCTCGGCGATGCGCGCGACGGCATCCTCGACCTGCTCCTGAAAGGCCGGGCGCAGCACCAGGTCATCGGGCGGATAACCGTTGATCACCAATTCCGACGTGACCAGAAGGTCCGCGCCCTCGGCAGCCGCCTGCGCACGCGCCGCCAGGACCCTGTCCGCGTTGGCCTCGACGGCACCCACGGTCGGGTTCAGTTGGGCCAGCGCGATCTTCAGATTGTCGGTCATGACAAGACGGTCCCGATTGGAAGAGCGTGCACAGAGCAGATCCTTTCTTGATGGAATCGCTTCGCGACAACGTCAAGGCAGGTGAATCTGCTCTGCTTATCGATATAGAGCGGATTCACATGGTTAGCTGGAACCGCCAATCGGTTCCAGCTAACCATGACCCGCTCTAGGGTGAGCCTTACGTGGTGTCAATTGCGGACCCCGTAAACCCCAACCTTCATGCCTCTGCTGGTGTGGTTTCCTCGCGCCTGTCCATCAGATAGCGGTGGACGTAGGAGATGACGACGGAGCCTTCGCCGACGGCGGACGCGACCCGTTTGACCGATCCCGAACGCACGTCGCCGACCGCGAACACACCGGGCAGGCTGGTTTCGAACGGTGTCGTCGCGCCGGCTTCCGTGCCGGTCAGCACAAACCCATGACTGTCCAGCATCACCGCGTCGCCGAGCCAACGCGCGTTGGGCGTAGCGCCAATCATGACGAAGACGGCACGCGTTACGACTTCGCGCTCGTTCGCGTTCTCGCGGTTCCGCAGGGTCGCACGCTCCAGATGCTGGTCGCCATGCAGGGCAACAATCTCGGTCTGATAGTGGATCGTGATGCGCGGGTCGTTTTCCAGACGCGACAGCAGATAGTGCGACATGCTCGCCGCCAGACTGGCGCCGCGCACCAGCACGTGCACGTGGTGGGCATGGCGCGACAGGAACATCGCCGCCTGGCCGGCCGAGTTGCCGCCGCCAACGACAATGGCATCGGTCTTGCGGCAGAACTGGGCTTCGAAGTCGGTCGCGGCATAAAAAATGCCCTTGCCCTCATACGATTCCAGGTTGTCGACATTCAGCTTGCGGTACCGCGCGCCGGACGCGACGACAACGCTGGCGCCGAAGATCTTCAGGCCATCCGCAAGTTCGATGCAGTATCCGTCATCGCAGGGGTAGAAACTCGTCGCGTGACTGGGCACCGACAACTGTGCGCCAAACTTCACCGCCTGGACCTCACCGCGATAGGCGAGTTCGATACCCGACAAGCCGGTGGGGAAACCCAGGTAGTTTTCGATGCGCGACGACGAACCGGCCTGGCCGCCGATTGCCGTGTCCTCGATCGCCAGCGTTTCCAGCCCTTCGGAGGCGCCATAGACCGACGCCGCCAATCCGGCCGGGCCGGCGCCCACGACAATCAACTCCGCCTTGCGCCCGTCCCGGATAGCCCGGTCGAGACCGAGGGCCTTGGCGACCTCAAGGGTTGTCGGCTCGTTCAGCACGGTCTTGCCGTGGACGATGGCAACAGTCTTCTCTCCCTCAAGGTCAAAACGGTCCGCCAGTGTATGGGCGGCCTCTGACCCGTACGCCGCCCAGCCGCATGGAATCTGATTACGGCTCGCGAACTCACGCAGACGGCCGGCCACGGGGTCGTCCTCATGGCCAACAAGCACCATGCCACTCGTCTCAAGTTGCATGGCAAGCTGCCGCCGGGCCGCAAAGGCGGTGACAACGAGGTCGCTGATTTCAGGCACATTCGACAGCACGCCGAGGATCTGCTGTCGCGGTACGATCAGAACGTTGCAATCCTCGTAGACCCGGCACGACAACGGCTGCAGTTCGCCTGTAAAGAAGTTGAACTCGCCCATGAACTGGCCGGGTGTCGCTCGAAACACGAGCTCTTCCTCCGGCCCCGCATCGGCCAGAATGTCGAGCTTGCCTTCCAGCAGAACGTAGAAATCTCCCGTCACGTCGCCTGTGCGCCACAGGTACTCACCGGCCGCCAAGTTCTCGGTGCGGCCTAGCGGCATCAGGTAGTCGATCTGGTCCTGATTGAACGGGCGGTCCGCCTGACGGCGAATGTCGTCAAACTCCATTAACTCACCTGCTGAATTGTCGTTGTAGTCCGCTGCACCGGGCAGACGGCGTCATGATGAAACGGACTGAGGAGTAAAGCGTCAATTGCGCAACAGGAACTCGCGGCCGACCTTGACACGCGGTTCATCGTCATAGGCGACGATATCGGCGGTGGCATAGGTCTCGGTCCAGACCTCGGGCAGGTAGCTGCCCGTGCCGATGACGTCGATCGGCGCGTTGGCGACGGCCATCGTCTTGCATTTGGCGGCGCCGAAACCGGAGCTGGCGACAATCTTCACCTTGTCAAAACCGGCCTTGTCGAGTTGCTCGCGCATATGCCAGATGCCCGCGGCCGAGACGCCGGTCCCGATCAGGTAGCGCAGCTCGACCTCGGAACGGTAGCCGCGAATCGCTTCGGGTGCATTGCGCTCCAGCACCGCATAGCTGGTCTGGGGATCGAGCCCTTCGACAAAACGTCCGCCGCCGGTGTCCAGACGAACCGACATCTCGCCGGCGGCCGCAAGATCGGCATAGCGCCGGCAGACCGCCAGCGCATCGGTGACCTCCTGGCCGAAGAAGTCGACCAGAACGGTCATCGGTGCGTCCGGGTTGGCGTCGCGGAACATCTCGGCCGCGCGCACCGTATCGCCGGCGTATCCGATCAGAGCATGCGGCATGGTGCCGAGACCCTTGTCGTTGCCGAAGAAATGGGCGGTCGCATCGGTCGCGTTGCCAATGAAACCGACGGCGCCCGCCTTGCGCTTGGCGCGCGCTGAACCGACCGACGCTGCATAGGCCATCATCTCGGCCATCTCCGTGCCCGCACAGTGACGCGCGTCCATGGCAAGGAAACCCGACTTCGGGAGATCGACGCACATGGTGTAGGCGTTGTAAGCGGCGACACAGGCCGGCCCCAGCTTCTGCAGGAACAGGGTTTCCAGATCGACCAGCGAGGCGAGCGGTCCGGCGATGTACATGATGGGCTCGCCTGCGCCCACCCAGCGGCCTTCGTCGTGGGTCAACTCGATGTCGAACGTCACACCGCGCACCGCGGCGATACCGTGCAACCAGTCGACCGCCAAACGCGGCGCGCAGACGACCGGTCGGCGCATGAAGACCGCGTAAGTGACGCGCGTGTCGCCAAATGTCTCGACCGTCTTCTTGGTGCGTTTGAAGTAGACGTCGGTCCAACGGCCGACATCTTCTTCGCGCGGCCACAAGGAGCCGCCTTTAGGCTTCAGGTCCGGGTTGTCTTCCGCCATCGACGCTTCCCCCAAGGAGCGTTGGCGCGACCGGCCTTACTGCGCGGCGGCAAGCCGCGCGGCTTCGTCGCGCTCGGCCTTCAACTGCTCAGCGATCAGGAACGCCAGTTCCAACGCCTGACTGGCGTTGAGCCTGGGATCGCAATGGGTGTGGTAGCGGTCCTGCAGATCGGCATCGGTGATCTCCTGGGCCCCGCCCAAACATTCGGTCACATCCTTGCCGGTCATCTCGAAGTGCACACCACCGGCATGGGTTCCCTCAGCACGGTGGACCGCGAAGAAACCGCGCACCTCGGCGAGGATACGGTCGAACGGCCGCGTCTTGTAACCGCTTGGCGCCTTGATCGTGTTGCCGTGCATGGGATCGCACGACCACACGACGTGGCGGCCCTCGCGCTCGACCGCGCGGATCAAAGGCGGCATACCCTCTTCCACCTTGTCGGCGCCCATGCGCACGATCAGCGTCAGACGACCGGCCTCGTTCTCCGGATTTAGGATGTCGATCAACCGCAGCAGTTCGTCGGGGTCGAGCGACGGGCCGCACTTCATGGCAATCGGGTTGTTGATGCCGCGCATGAACTCGACGTGGGCGTGGTCGGGCTGACGGGTGCGGTCGCCGATCCACACCATGTGGGCGGAGGTGTCATACCAATCGCCCGTTGTCGAATCGACGCGAGTCATGGCCTCTTCATAGGGCAGCAGCAACGCTTCGTGCGACGTATAGAGTTCGGTCTCGCGCAGTTGCGGAACGTTCTCCGACGTCAGGCCGCAGGCTTCCATGAAACTCACCGCTTCCTGGATGCGCTGCGCCAGGGCTTCGTAGCGATGACCCTGGGCGCTATCGGCGACAAAGTCGTTGTTCCAGCCCTGCACACGATGCAGGTCGGCGAAACCGCCCTGGGCGAACGCGCGCAGCAAGTTGAGGGTCGACGCCGCCTGGTGATAGGCCGAGCGCATGCGTTCGGGATCAGGCACCCGCGAGGCTTCATCAAACTCAATGCCATTGATGATATCACCGCGATAGCTGGGCAATTCGACATCACCCTGCGCCTCGGTGTTGGAGGACCGCGGCTTGGCGAACTGGCCGGCCATGCGCGAGACCTTCACGACTGGGCACGACGCACCGAAGGTCAGAACCACCGCCATCTGCAACAGCACCTTGAAGGTGTCGCGAATGGCATCGGGGTGGAACTCCGAGAAACTCTCCGCGCAGTCACCACCCTGGAGTAAGAACGCCTTGCCCTCGGCGACCTGCGCCAGGACGCGCTTCAGATTGCGCGCTTCGCCGGCAAACACCAGGGGCGGATAGACGCCAAGCTGGCGCTCGACATCGGCCAGCGCGTCGGGATCCGGGTACTCCGGAACCTGGAGGATGGGTTTTTCCCGCCAGCTCGACGGGCTCCAGGCAGTTGTCATGGGTGTCTCTCTTTTTTGATGTTTTGGTCGTGTTCTTCCGGAACTGGGCGATATACGCCCCGATTCGCCAAGGTTCCAGGGAAACCTTGGGTTAAGTCGCCGGGATTCAAGCGCAAATTCGCGCTTGAATCCATGTCGGCGCTCACATTTGGGCCCACTTACGCCTTGGCCATGTCGAACAGGAGAATGTCGGTCGTGTCGATGGCCTCAATCTCCAGTTCGGGCTCGTCACGCACCGCCAGCCCATCGCCAGTCTCCAGGTAGAGACCGTTGACCTCCGCCGCGCCCTCCGCGATGTGCAGCCAGGCAAGGCGATCATTCGCCAAGGCGTGCTTGGCCGCGGCTCCAGGCGACAGCAGACCACCCCACAGCCAAGCGTCCTGGTGCACGGTGACCGAGCCATCGCGCCCGTCAGGCGAGGCCAGCAGAGCGAACCGGTCGCGCCTTGTCTCGGGCGAGATTGGCTTCTGTTCGTATCCGGGCGCCAAACCGTGCTGGTCCGGCTCGATCCAGATCTGCAGGAAATGCACGGGATCGGACGCGGAATCATTGAACTCGCTATGGGTGATGCCGGTGCCGGCGGTCATGCGCTGTATCTCGCCCGGGCGGATGACCGAGCCGTTGCCCAGGCTGTCTTTGTGCGCCAGCGCACCGTCCAGCACATACGTCACGATCTCCATATCGCGATGGCCGTGGGTCTCGAACCCGGCGTCGGGGATCACCCGGTCGTCGTTGATGACGCGCAGCGGGCCGAAACCCATGTGGCGGGGGTCGTGATAGCTGCCAAACGAAAACGTATG
>JBCCIS010000054.1 GCA_039028155.1 Pseudomonadota bacterium | reverse complement strand
TGCCCGCCTAAAGCCGCGAGTCGCCGGATTCAGCGTTGCGTTGCAGAGCGGGTACGCTGCTCCCGCAAGGATAGGTCTGTTGACTGCCGGGACGGCCATGTTCTTTCTTTGTTTGTCACGATGATGTCAGGCCTCTGGCGCGACTGATGCTAGCAAACATCCTCTTACTATTTGTTTTAATTGATTGTTTTAGGCTCGTTTTCTGACCTTTTCGTTTTGCCGGAAGCCCACTGACATCGCCGGGTGTCTTGACAATGTCAGCAGAGAATGAGAACAAAAAGGGAATAAACAAGGATCTTGGTAGTTCCAAACGATGCGCGTGGCGCTCCATGACGATGATAAAAAACAGACCCTGGCGGCGCTCAGGGCGTGCCTGGCCGAGGTCGAGACGACGGCCCAGCCGGGGCCGTCGGCCGGGCGCTGGACCTTCGGTGACCGGATGCTCGACGACACGTTTGCCGGTGACATCCTGCTGCGCGACCGTTTGCATGAGGTGAGGCCTGCGGCCTTCGGCGACGGCGGCGCGGCGGCCGGGTTTGCTGTGGCGCTTTGTTTGCGTTTGCAGCGCGCCTGCGGGCCGGGCTTTGTCCTGTGGTGCGACCGTTTCGCCGGCATGCGCCAAGCGGGCGCGCTTTATGGGCCGGGGCTTGTCGACCTGGGCTTTGATCCCGGCCGTCTGATCCATGTCGCGTTGCGCCGTGACATCGACGTCTTCTGGGCGATGGAGGAGGGGTTGAGGAGCCGTGCTCCGGTCGCCGTGGTCGGCGAGGTCGCCGAAGCGGACCTGACCGCGAGCCGGCGCCTGAGCCTCGCCGCCCAGGAAACCGGCATCACGCCGTTTCTGATTCGTGGCACCGCCGATCAAAGCGCCAGCGCGGCCTGGACACGCTGGGCGGTTACCGCGGCGCCCAGCGTGGCGGATCAGTTTGAACCCCGTGCGCCCGGACGCACGCGATGGCAGATCGACTTGTTGCGCTCGCGCGCCGGGGCGCGGCCGCAAAGCTGGACCCTGGAATGGTCGCATGAGACGCATCGTTTCGCTGTGGCTACCGGCCTGGCCGATCGAACGGTGGCGCCGCGCGCTTCAGCGGCGCCGGGCGTTGTCGCGCCCTTCGCCGCCGGCCAGCGCCGGACCGCGTAAGCCCTTTGTCCTGGTCCGCAAACAGGCTCAAGGCTTGCGCCTCTACGCGGTCAACGCGCCGGCCGCCGGCGATGGCCTTACGCCGGGCATGGCGCTCACCGACGCGCGCGCCATCGTGCCGGATCTGGCGAGCGCGCCCGCTGATCTCGCCGCCGACCGGCGCGCGCTCGAAAAGCTCGCGCGCTGGTGCAGCCGTTACAGCCCCTGGGTTGCGGTCGATCTCAGCCATGACGAAGAGCCCGACGGCATCTGGCTCGACACCACCGGCTGCGACCACCTGTTCGGCGGCGAAGCCGCCATGTTGGACGACATGAACGAACGTCTGGCCAAGGCGGATATCACCGCGCGCCTGGGTCTCGCCGCGACGCCGGGCGCAGCCTGGGCCGTCGCGCGCCATGGTGCCGAAGCCATCGTGCAAGGCGATAACAGCAAGGCGGTGTTGGCGCGGCTGCCGGTCGAAGGCCTGCGTCTCTCCCACGACGTCAGCGCCGATCTCCGCCGTTTCGGGCTGCGCCGCATCGGTGATCTCTACGATCTCCCGCGCGACGCGCTCTACCGCCGCTTCGATGCCCGCGACAGCGCGCAGGCGGTGATGCGCCGCCTGGACCAGGCGCTCGGCAAGGTCGAGGAGCCGATCGTGCCCATGGCCATGCCGCCGGTCCTGCGCGTCAGCCGCAACTGCGCCGAGCCGATCTTCGATCTGCCGATCATCGAACGGGCGCTGGCCGAGTTGCTGGAGGATCTGATGCCGTCGCTGGAGGAACGCCAGCAGGGCGCGCGCACGCTCGTCTTCACCGCCTACCGGGTCGACGGCACGGCCTTCCCGCTGACCGTCGCGACCTCGGTGCCGAGCCGCGACACCCGTCATTTCCAGCGTCTCTTCGCCGAACGTCTGGAAGAGATCGATCCCGGCTTCGGCATCGACCTTCTGGTGCTTGGCGCCGCCCGTGTGGAGGCCATGACGCCGCGCCAGAAGGTCTGGGCGACGAGCGGTCAGGCCCTGCCGGAACGTCAATCCCTGGCACCCCTGATCGACCGGCTGATCAACCGCTTTGGGCCGGAACGGGTGCTGTGGCGCGAGCCCCATGAAAGCCATATCCCCGAGCGCGCCGAGCGGCGCCGGTCCGCCTTGGCCGGGCCGCCATGTGAGACCGTGGTCTGGCAGACGAACCGGCCGCCGCGCCCCTTACGCCTGTTCGACCAGCCCGAAAGCGTCGAGGTCATGGCCGAGGTGACGGACGGCCCGCCGATCCGTTTCCGCTGGCGCCGCCAGATCCACGACGTCAAACGCGCCGAGGGACCGGAACGCATCGGGCCGGAATGGTGGGCGAAGAACGAGCCCGGCGCGCGCGGCACCCGCGACTATTTCCGCGTCGAGGACGAGACCGGCCGGCGCTTCTGGCTCTACCGCGACGGTCTTTATGAAGGCGAAGCGCGGGACGGGCCGCCGCGCTGGTATGTCCACGGGCTGTTTGCCTGAGGCCGCCCATGGACTACGCCGAACTTCAGGTCACCAGCAACTTCTCCTTCCTGCGCGGCGCCTCGCACCCGGAGGAACTGGTGGTGCGCGCCAAGGAACTGGGCATGACGGCCATCGCGGTCACCGACCGCAACACGCTGGCCGGTGTCGTGCGCGCTCATACCGCGGCCAAGAAACACAACATGCGGTTCGTCGTTGGCTGCCGCCTCGATCTGATGGATGAGACGGCGCTGCTCTGTTACCCGACCGACCGCGCGGCCTATGGCCGGCTTTGCCGCCTGTTGAGCCTGGGCAAGACCCGCGCGCCGAAGGGCGAGTGCCATCTGACCCTGGAGGATGTCGTCGCTCACGCGGAAGGCCAGATCTTCATGATCGTGCCGCCGGAAAGCTGGTCCCAGGAGGATTTCATTGCGCAGGCGCGGGATATCGCCGAGCGGCTTGGCGAGCCCTGTTATCTCACCGCCAGCAAACTCTATCGCGGTGATGACCGGGCGAGGATCGCGCGCCTGACCCAGGTGGCCGAGGCTGCCGGCACGCCCTTGGTGGCGACTGGCGACATCCACTACCACGTGCCGCGTCGCCGGCCCTTGCAGGATGTCGTCACCTGCATCCGCGAGGGCTGTCGCATCTACGATGCCGGTCACCGGCTGCACGCCAATGCCGAACGGCACTTGAAGGCGCCGGAGGAAGTGGCGCGCCTGTTCGGCCTGTGGCCCGACGCGCTGGCGCGCACTCATGAGATCGTCGCGCGCTGCACCTTTTCCCTCGACGAACTGCGCTACAACTATCCCGACGAACCGGTGCCGGCCGGCAAGACGCC
The DNA here is from genome assembly GCA_039028155.1 of Pseudomonadota bacterium. NCBI lineage: Bacteria > Pseudomonadati > Pseudomonadota > Pseudomonadota bacterium. Next base: position 27,786 of record JBCCIS010000054.1, on the reverse strand, counting down.
GCAAGCTCATCTGGAAGACCTCACCTGGAAGGGGGCGGCCACGCGTTATCCCGACGGCGTGCCCGACAAGATACGCGCGACCCTGGAAAAGGAACTGGCGCTGATCGACCAACTCGACTACGCGCCCTATTTCCTCACCGTCTATGACATCGTCTATTGGGCGCGCAGCCAGGAGATTCTGTGCCAGGGCAGGGGATCGGCGGCCAACTCGGCGGTCTGCTATTGCCTCTTCATCACCTCGGTCAATCCGGACGAGGTCGACCTGTTGTTCGAGCGCTTCATCTCGGCCTCGCGCAACGAACCGCCGGATATCGATGTCGACTTCGAGCACGAGCGGCGCGAGGAGGTGATGCAGTACATCTATGAGCGCTACGGGCGCCAGCGCGCCGGTATCGCCGCGACCGTCATCAGCTATCGCGCCAGGAGTGCGATCCGCGAGGTGACGAAGGTGATGGGGCTCACCGAGGACGTGCAGAACGCGCTCGCCAGCACGATCTGGGGCTGGTCCGATGACGGTATTCCCGACGAGCATGTGCGCGAGGCCGGCCTGAACCCGGCCGACCCGACCCTGAAACGCGCCATCGCGCTCGCCACCGAGCTCACCGGGTTCCCGCGCCACCTTTCCCAGCATGTCGGCGGCTTCGTCCTGACCCAGGACCCGCTCAGCGAGGTCGTGCCGATCGGCAACGCGGCCATGAAGGACCGCACCTTCGTCGAATGGGACAAGGACGATTTGAGCGCGCTCAACATCCTGAAGATCGATGTGCTGGCGCTCGGCATGCTGACCTGCATCCGCAAGTGTTTCGACCTGATGGCGCGGCATCGCGGCGTCGACCGTAACCTCGCCAGCTACTTTCCGATGGACGACATCGCGACCTACGACATGCTGTGCCGGGCCGATTCCCTCGGCGTCTTCCAGGTCGAGAGCCGGGCCCAGATGAACATGCTGCCGCGCTTGAAACCGCGCATCTTCTACGATCTCGTGATCGAGGTCGCGATCGTCCGGCCCGGGCCGATCCAGGGCGATATGGTGCATCCTTACCTGCGCCGGCGCGACGGCATCGAAGAGGTGACGTACCCCGCGCCCGATCCCGCCCACGGTGACGCCAACGAGCTGCGCCGCGTGCTCGGCAAGACCATGGGCGTGCCGATCTTCCAGGAACAGGCCATGCGCATCGCCATCGACGCCGCCAAGTTCACCGGCGACGAAGCCAACGAATTGCGTCACGCCATGGCGACCTTCCGACGGCGCGGCACCATCGAGACGCTGGAAGAAAAGATGATCGGGCGCATGATCGAGCGCGGTTACGAGCCCGAATTCGCCCAGCGCTGTTTCGATCAGATCAAGGGGTTCGGCGAATACGGTTTCCCGGAAAGCCACGCCGCAAGTTTCGCGTTGCTCGTCTATGTCTCCTCCTGGATCAAATGCCACGAGCCCGCCGTCTTCTGCTGCGGCCTCTTGAACGCGCAGCCCATGGGGTTCTACGCACCCGCCCAGATCGTGCGCGACGCGCGCGAGCATGGTGTCGGGGTGCGCCATGTCGATATCAACAAGAGCGACTGGGACAACACGATCGAGCCGTGCCCGGACTCAAAAGGCGGCCTTGCCGTGCGCCTGGGCTTCCGCCAGATCAAGGGCATGAACGAAGAAGCCGCGCTAAAGATCATGGAAGCGCGTGGCTCGGGCTACGCGGATGTCGACGAACTGCATGCGCGCGCCGGCGTGCCGCGTTCCGTGCTGGAGCGCCTGGCCGCCGCCGATGCCTTCGGCTCGCTCAAGATCGACCGGCGCCAGGCGCTGTGGCGGGTCAAGGCGCTGCCCGACACGGTGGCGCTGCCGCTGTTCCTGGCCGCTGACACCCGCGATGCCGGGCCGGAAACCGAGGTGGCCTTGCCGGCGATGGCGCTTTCCGAACACGTGGTCGACGATTACCAGAGCCTGCGGCTGTCCCTGAAGGCCCATCCGCTCGCCTTCCTGCGCGAGGATTTCGCCCGGCGCGGTGTGATACCGACCACCGATCTCAGAGAGCTCAAGAACGGCGCGCGGGTGATGGTGGCGGGCATCATCATCGTGCGCCAGCGCCCGGGCAGCGCCAAGGGCGTCGTCTTCATGACCATGGAGGACGAGGCCGGCATCGCCAACGCGGTGGTCTGGCCGAAGGTAAAGGAGACGTACCGCAAGGTCGTGATGGGCAGTCGTCTGGTCATGGTGAAGGGCCGCATCCAGCGCCACGAGGACATCATCCACGTGGTCGCCGATCACCTGGAAGACTGGTCGGTCGAGCTGCTGCGCCTGTCGGAGCAGGGTATCGATCTGAAACCGGCGCTCGCCCATGCCGACGAGGTCAGGCGGCCGGGCAAGGATCCCTATCAGACCGAACTGCCGCCGCCGCCGGCCTATCAGATCCCCAAGACAAGAAAATCGGATGCCGCGCGCCTGCCGCACTTTACGCCGGGCCGCCACCCCCGCTTGCTGCGCGACCTCGTGCCGAAGTCACGCGACTTTCATTAGGGTGTGCTCCCGCGCGCGTCGCCTTCGCGGTCAATCCTGCTGCCGATAAACAACACGACCACGAGGAGGCCGCAGGCCGCCAGGATCGTGTCTAGTCTGAACGCGGTGTTGATGCCCTGATCCAGGCTGGACGCGGAGACCACCAGCGCGGTGTTGAGGCCCAGACCGATGGCGCCGCCGGCGACCTGGAACATGTAGATGGTCGCGCCGGCCAGGCTCGACCGGGACGGGTCAAGCGCGGTGATGGCGGTCGTTGTGATCGAGGCATAGAACAACCCTGATCCGACGCCCAGAACCAGCAGTCCCGGCACGAGATCAAGGAACGTCGTCCCGGGCGCCAGCCACGACAGCAGAAAGATACCGCCGCCCAGACACGCCACCGCGGTGGCCAGGGTGAACTTTGCGCCGAGCCGCTCATAAAGTGGCCCGGCAGCCAGCGGTACAAGCGCGGAGGTCGCCATCATCGGCAGCATCCCGAAGCCGGCCTGCATAGCCGAATAGCCCAACTTCTCGGTCATGAACTGGGGCATATAGACCAGGGCCGCGAAGAAGATCGCCGAAAGCAGCAGTGTCGTTATGCCGGTCGCGATGAAGGTGCGGTTGGTGCGCACGTCCTTTGGCATCAGAGCTTCCGGACCAGCGCGCTTTTCGACCCAGGCGAAAGCCGCGAGAGCAACCGCGGCGAAAACGAAGAGGCCGAGAACGGGTGCGGAGAGCCAGCCGAAATCGGTTGCGATGTCGAGCGACAGCAGCAGCGCGAACAGGCCAAGCGAGAGCGTCGCCACGCCGGCATAGTCGACCTTCTCCTCGATCGCCTCCGGCTTGTCGGACGCCACCACGATCCAGGTGATCAGGACCGCCGCCGCGCCCACGGGAAGGTTGACGAAGAAGATCCAACGCCAACTCAGGAGATCAGTTAGCGTGCCGCCCAGAAGCGGTCCCACCGCGTTGCCGAAGCCGACCGCTGCCATGATCATGCCGCCGGCCAGCGCGGCGCGGTTGGCGGGCACCAGCGCATAGGTCATGCCCAGAATGGCGGGCCAGGTCAGCGCTGCGCCGACCGCCATCAAACAACGGGCCACGAGAAGAACCCAGACGTTCCAGGCAAGCCCGCCCAGGGCGGAGAAGAGACAGAAGATGGCTATGCCGATAAACATGATGCGGCGGCGGCCGAACATGTCGGCGAGGCGCCCGCCGGTAACGATGAACATGCCGAATACCAGCGCGTAGCCGCTGATGACCCATTGCACCGTGGTCACGTCGGAGCCGAAATCGGACTCCATGGCCGGCAGCGCCACGGAGAGCGCGGTGAAATCAATTGCGATGACGAGAATGGAGAGGCCCATCGCCACCAGGCCGACCATCTCCGGCTTTGTGAGTGGCGCCTCACGCTGTGTCATCTCGTGCCCCCTCCAGCACCCTGTGAGGACCAGATCTAGCACAAAGATGCGCACAGCCCACCCGTCAAACGTCCGGCGATCACTTGCCGGTGGCGTGGTCCGTCATCCGTTCGCGAAGCACGACGCGGCTTCAAGGGCGAGGCCTTTGGCGACACTGCCAAAGACATCGCCCGCGACAAGCCGTGTGTCGGGTATGGCTTCGGTGATCGCCTGTTGCAGGGAAGGCATGCGGGTGGCGCCACCTGTCAGGAACACCGCAGATACCGCGTCCGGTTCGACGTCGGCCAGGCGCAACACATCACCGATGCGCGCGCCGATACGCTCGAGACTGCCGGCAATGGCCATCTCCAGCTCGGCCCGGTCGATCTCCAGACAGATGTCATCGGCAAGCCTGGCGAGGTCGAACGTTGTGCGATTGGCTTGCGACAGCGCAATCTTGGCCGTCTCGACACCCGCCAAGAGCTCGTGACCCTTGCGCTTCTCAAGCACGGCCAAGAGCCGCCTGATCTTCTCAGGCTCCGCGGACTCTCGCAACAAGCCACGGATCTCCGTCAGCAGTTTCGGGTCGTAGAGGAAATTGATGCGGTGCCAGGTCGCGAGGTCGTGGAAGTACCAGGACGGCGCAACGAGGCCGGCGTGACGAAGTCGGCTGCGCAGCCCCAGCGCCGGCATCACGCGCGACAGCGCCAACTCCTTGTCAAAATCGGTGCCGCCGATACGTATGCCGGCGAAGCCCAGAATGTCCTGGCGCCGGTCCCGTGATCGCGCACGTTCTGGCGAGACCCGCACGACAGAGAAGTCGGACGTGCCGCCACCGATGTCGGCGACAAAGGCGATCTGCTCGCTGTCGATGCTCTGTTCGTAGTCAAGCGCCGCGGCAATTGGTTCGAACTGAAAGACAATCTCGTCAAACCCCGCGGCCCGGGCGGCTGCTTCAAGCTGGCGCTGGGCTTCGGCGTCGGCTTCGGCATCGTTATCGACAAAGAAGGCCGGGCGCCCGAGCACGGCATGTGTCGGTAGTTCACCGAGGTGTTCACCGGCGGCCGTGCGCAGGAATCCGAGATAAGTCGTAATGATCTCGTCAAACCCGTAGCGTCGGCGCTTGATCTGCGTTGTCTCCGCGAACAATTCGGTGCCGAGCAGGCTCTTTATCGCGCGCATATAGCGGCCGGTCTCGTGCGCAAAATACCGCTCTAGCGCTGCGTGGCCGAAGGTCGTGGAGTCGTCGTCGAAACTGAAGAAGAGCGCTGTCGGCACCGATGTCGCGCCGTCCTGGATGGGCAGAAGGTGGTGTTGACCAGCGTGACAGACGCCGATGGAGGAGTTCGAGGTGCCGAAGTCAATGCCGCATGCAAGGGTCATGTCCTGTGCTCCCTTTATCGTTTCCAACGATGGCGAGGGCGCGGACTCTCGACAGATTTGGGCCCTTCACAAGTCTGCAATTTGGCCTTAGAATCCGGCGCATCCGGAAAACTGAAAACGACTTGGTGGGCGCGGCCGAACGTGAGTCCGACGTCGCGCCGCGGTCAGCACTGATCTGACTCAATCGATAGTCATGGCGAAAAACATGGCGGCAACAGTGGCGCCATGCAGCGCAGGCGCTATCGGTCTTGCCGCGCTACAAGCGGGCAAACACCACAACTACCATCAAGCCGGCCGTGGTGTTCAGTCCGTCGTCGCGACCCATTCAGGGTCTTCCTGTGTCTCACGCTCGAACGTCAGGAAGTCGTAGTAGCCGCAGCGGCCCTTGCCGGGAAACTCGCGACAGATCGCGGGTCGTCCCTCATAGATCGTGCAGCCGCGTGTCTCCTGGTCAAGAAACATGCAGATCGACGTGAAATGCTCGTCAATCTGATGGCGCAGGATCCGCTCGCCGGGTTCCTCGCCCTTTTTGGTGAATTTCTTCCTCGCTTCCTGGGTCGACAGACCGTGGTGCTTAGCCAGGCGCTTGATGTCCTTGTCCGTGACGATGATGCGTGCGTACGAACAACAGTAAGCCGGACACTTGTTGCAGTTGTACTTACATCCCATGACCACACTCTCCGCGAAAACACGATGCCCGGCGCGGGGCGGTTATGCGGTGTGCACACTGCTTGACCGCAAAAGAAGTTGCGAGTGTTTTTTGCAAAGCTGTCCCCAACGTGTCGCTGTTTGTGACCGATTGATCGGTTATCTTTCGGCTGAATTTGGATGTTGGCGACATTCGACGGGTGTTGTCTCGGCACTGTTGCCCGGTGCGATCGCAACACACATATGGGGGAAAGATGGCAAATTGCGAACCGCGCTTTGACATCAGCGAGTATGCCGAGCGGCTGGCGAAGGTTCGCGGCGCGATGGAAGGCGCCGGCGTCGAACTCCTCATTGTCACCGACCCATCGAACATGGCGTGGTTGACCGGCTATGACGGCTGGTCGTTCTACGTCCATCAATGCGTTCTGGTGCCGGGCGACGGCTTACCCATCTGGTACGGTCGCGGCATGGACGGTCAGGGCGCCAAGCGGACCGTCTACATGGATGACGATCACATCATCGGCTATCCCGACAACTATGTTCAGTCGACCGAGCGTCACCCGATGGATCATCTGTCCGTGATCATCGAGGACAATGGCTGGAGCAAGGTGGCCATCGGTGTTGAGATGGACAACTACTACTTCTCCGCGGCGTGTTTCCGGTCGTTAAACAAAAACCTAGCGAACGCGACCTTCGTCGATGCGACCGGCTTGGTGAACTGGCAGCGCGCGGTCAAGTCGAAGACCGAGCTTGCCTATATGAAGATTGCCGCCGGCATCGTTGACGCCATGCATGCGCGCATCCTGGACCGTATGGAGCCCGGCATGCGCAAGAACGATCTGGTCGCCGATATCTACGAGGCCGGCATTCGCGGCGTTGACGGTCACGGCGGTGACTATCCGGCCATCGTTCCGATGCTGCCGACCGGCCCGGATGCCTCCGCGCCCCACTTGACCTGGGATGACAAGCCGTTGGAGGCCGGCGCCGGGACGTTCTTCGAGATCGCCGGCTGCTATCATCGCTACCAATGCCCGCTGTCGCGCACAGTCTATCTTGGCAAACCGCCGCAGGCCTTTCTGGATGCCGAGAAGGCGATGCTGGAGGGTATCGAGGCGGCTCTCCAAGCCGCGCGCACCGGCAACACCTGCGAGATGGTGGAAGCGGCATGGCGCCAGGCGATCGCGCGCCACGGCCTGGAGAAGGAAAGCCGCTGCGGTTACGCCATTGGCCTCAGTTATCCGCCGGATTGGGGTGAGCGAACCATGAGTTTCCGGCCGGGCGACACATCGGAGCTGAAGACCGACATGACCTTTCACTTCATGCCGGCGCTGTGGTTCGACGACTGGGGTATCGAGATCAGCGAGAGCATTCGCATCGACGAAAGTGGCGGCGAACCGCTTTGCCGGACGCCGCGCAGACTCTTCATCAAGAGTTAGGCGTCACCGACTAAAGCATCGCCTTGACAATCTGGCGCGATAGCTCCAGCGGCGCCTCGTCCCAATAGGGCGAAAAGCGGCCGCCATCGTAGCCGGGCGAAAGCCGGCCACGCTGCAGTCGGGCGATCACGCCAAGGTCTTCCTTGTTCAGATCGTGCCAGGTATCGAACACCGCTTGGCGCTGGTTGGCGAACTGCTCGCCCTCGGCCGCTTCACCGACCAGGTAGATGTCGATGCGTTCGCGCGACATGGCGGGTGTCAAGGGCGTGACGATGAAGGTCGCGATGTGGTCGGGGTAAACCTCGAACGCGAAGTTGGGAACCGCGACAAACCACATGCCACGCGATGCAAGGTCCGGCGTCAGGCCCGGAAAGTACGGCAGGCCAACACCGCGTCCCTCTTCGGGCTGGCGAAACTGATAGTAGTTCCACAACACGTGCCCATCGCATTTGGACGGCTCGCGCTCAGCCATGGGCACGAAGCTGTGCAGGCGTGGATGGGCGGCAAACACGTGATAGGGCTCGATGTAGTTCTCAAGTGCCAGCTTCCAATTGCACGCGACGTCGAAGTCGAGCGAGCCGGCGTAATGCGCGGTGTCGATTGCGTAACCGTCGCAGCGTTTGGCGACCGGTGCGATGAAGTCGTCAAAGGGCTCGGCCTGGCCATCCATGTTGATGAAGATCCAGTGGTGCCAGACGGCCGTCGCCACCGGCTTCAGCCCCGGCCCATTCCCATCGGCGCTGACGTCGTGTTTGTCGCCGCCATGAAAGTGGGGCCGGGTTCTAAGCGCGCCCGTCAGGTCATAGGCCCAGGCATGATAGGGGCATGTCAGAAACCTCAGGCCGCATGCCTTTTCTTCCAAAAGCGTCGCGCCGCGATGGCGGCAGACATTGTGAAAGCCGCGCACGTCGCCCTGCTGGTCACGCACCAGCACGACCGGCATGCCACCAACCTCGACCGGCACCGCATCGCCGGTGTCGGGGAGGTCATGGGTGTAGCCGGCAAAACACCAGGTACGGGCGAAGAGCCGCTGGTTCTCCAGGCGCTGCCAAGCGTCGCTGGTGTAGGCGAGGTTCGGTAGCCCGGACGCCTCGGCAAGCGGGAGGTCGAGGCGCCGGAGTGCGTCGTCTCCCAGCATGGCCATAACATCGCCCTCGGCATACAGGCTCTCAAACGGCACACCCATCGCGATCTCTCCGTTCGGCAGGTTTCAACCGCCCCAAGGCTGAACCCGGAACAACAGTTATACGAATTGTAAAAAAATTGGCAATATGTTAACCACGCGATCATGTCGACCTAAGCTCGATTCCCGGCCACTTGCGCTATCCGGTATGATCCCATGAGCAGCTTTGCCCACCTTTTTTCGCCGGTCGACCTGGGCGGTCTGACCATCAAGAACCGGCTCTTCTATCCGCCTCACGGCACCTCGTTGGTGGAGGACGGCAAGGTCGGCGACAGGCTGGTTGCCTATCACGAGGCGCGGGCGAAAGGTGGTGTCGGACTGGTGATTGTGGAGGGCATGTCGATGCATCCCTCGTTCGACAATCCGTCGAAATACATCTCCGGTGGCAACCCGGATGTGGTGCCGGGATTCTCGCGGCTGGCGCGCACGTTGCACGGCTATGACTGCAAGCTCTTCGGGCAGCTTTTTCATCCCGGCGCGTCAAACCGTGCGTCGGCAGACGGATCAAAGCGCGCCGCCTTTGCGCCGTCGGACGTGCCCCATGACCGCTACGGCTTGATCCCGTATCCCGCGCCGGCCGACTGGATCTGGGATGTCATCGAGGCCTTTGGCCGGGCCGGCGGACATATGCGCGAGGCCGGCTTCGACGGTGTCGAGGTGCTGGCCAGCATGGGCTATCTGGTCGCCCAATTTCTCAACCCGCGCACCAACCTGCGCGATGACGAGTTCGGCGGCAGCTTCGACAACCGCATGCGGTTCCTGTTCGAAGTGTTGAAGGCCATTCGCGCACGAACCGATGACGAGACGGTCATCGGTGTGCGCGTCTCCGCCGACGAAATGGCGGAGGAGGGGCTGCACGTCGACGAGACCTTGGAGATCTGCGACGCGCTCGATGCCAGCGGCCTGGTCGATTATGTCAACGTCATTGGTGGCTACTCAGCTTCCGCGGCGGGGTGGCTCCATGTCTTTCCGTCGATGGCGGTGCCGCACGGCTATTGGGCGCCGCAGGCCGCCGCCATCCGCCAGCGCATTTCGAAACCCGTCCTGGTCGGTGGCCGCATCAATCAGCCGCAGATGGCCGAAGAGGTGGTGGCCCAGGGGCAGGCCGACATGGTTGGCATGGTTCGCGCGTTGATTTGCGATCCCGACTTCCCGGTTAAGGCCGAAAAGGGCACGTTCGACAACATTCGCGCCTGCATTGGTTGTAACCAGGCCTGCGTGGGCCACCGGCTTTCCTATTACCCGATCTCCTGCATTCAGCATCCCGAGACCGGGCGCGAGACACAGTTCGCCCACGAGAAATCGCCGGCGAGCGAACCGAAGAAGGTGCTTGTCATCGGTGGTGGTCCAGGTGGCATGAAGGCGGCTGCCACTGCCGCGGAGCGCGGCCACGATGTGACGTTGGTCGAGAAAGATGGCCAACTCGGCGGTCAGGCGCGCCTTGCCCAAATGCTGCCGGGGCGCGAAGAGTTCGGCGGCATCATCACGAACTTCCAGCGTGAGATTGAGCTCGCCGGCGTCAGGGTCGAGCGCAACGTGGAGGCCGATGTGGCATTCGTGCGGGAGCGCGCGCCCGATGCCGTCGTCATCGCAACCGGCGCCGTGCCGCGACGCCCTGAGGTGGAAGGCGCCGACAGCGCCCATGTCGTCGACGCGTGGTCGGTTATCCGTGGCGAGGCGAATGTCGGTGGTTCCGTCGTTATTGCCGACTGGGCGTGCGATTGGATCGGTATCGGTGTCGCCGAGAAGCTCGCGCGGGATGGTTGCCGGGTTCGGCTTGCGGTCAACGGCATTGCGCCTGGCGCGCAGATCAACGAAATCGTCAGGGATGAGGGTATCGGTGATCTGCATAAGCTGGGAGTCGAGGTCATTACCCATGCCGGTTTGTTCGGCGCCGACGACACGAGCGTCTACTTCCAGCACACGATCAACCGCGAGCCCATCATCTGCGAGGACGTCGACACGCTGGTCCTGGCCCAAGGTCATAGCCGGACGGCTGATCTTGTCGGGAGCCTGGCCGCCATCGGCGTGCCCGCCACACTGATCGGCGATGCGCTGAGCCCGCGAACAGCCGAAGAAGCCGTGCTTGAAGGCCTCAAAGCCGCCATGGCGTTATGACGGGAGTTTGACCGCATGGCGAAACCCGAAAAGGCCGATACGAATGCCGAGCAGGCCGACACCATCGCGGAAAGGCTTGGCAACGACATACACGGCCTCAGAAAAGCACGCGGCATGACGCTGGCCGACCTCGCCAAGCGCACGGGTCGCTCGGTCGGGTTTCTCAGCCAGATCGAGAACGGATTGAAGAAACCATCGGTCGGGACGTTACAGAGTATCAGCGACGCGCTTGGCATCACGATCGGCTGGTTCTTCCAGAACGACATGGCCAATGAGGATGGCGAACGCCGCTACATCGTCCGCCACGATCAGCGCCGGCGGCTTTCCTATTCCGGTCTCGCGACGTCCGACTACCTGGGCATGAACGACTACCTGGTCTCGCCGACCTTGGCGGGCCAGCACGCAATGGTGCTCAGCGAATTCGAACCCGGCGCGTCATCGGGCGACGACACCTATGGCCATGAGGGCGAGGAGTCCGGTTTCCTTCTGTCCGGCATTCTTGACATTCAGATCGGCGACGATCTTTATCGTCTGGAGCCCGGCGACAGCTTCCTGTTCCAGAGCCATCTACGACATCGTTATCACAACCCTGGCGATGAGGTTGCCGTTGTCTTGATGACATTGCTGCCCGTCGCCCTGCGCTACGGTCACTCCGTGGACGACGGCGACGCAGATTAAGGCCGCAATATCAAACGTGCGCGCTCAATAGACCTTGGCGCGATAGATTTCCCAGACACCGCTGCGTTCGACACCGCCAGGTTCGCCGTCATCGCCGGGCGTCTTCCAATAGGAATCCATGCTGGTCCAGAACTCATAGCCCAGGCGCTCCATCAGATCCTTCACCCTGGATGAGCTTGGTCCCTGCCTGAACGTGACGATTAGTTTGTCGGCCCCGTATCCAACGATGTGATCGTGCAACACGCGCAGCAGTTTCGTGCCAATTCCCTCGCCGCGATGTTCGAGAGCGACCGCGACGGCCTCAATGACGCCCAGGCGTCCCTTTGAGTCGGCTTCGGCGATGTCAGCGGGCACATCCTTTATCTGATTATCCAGAAAGCCCGCCAGGCCATGTTCGGGCAGCAGACGACCGCTGGCGAAACCGACGACGTGATCGTCCTCGATGGCGACGAGCGCCAGCGTGTCTGGGTTACGCCAGTCGTCACCTGGTCCTTCAAAGAAGCCCTCGCCGAATATGCTGTCGGTCAGGGCCGCAACCTCTTCCTGCTGGGACGAACGATATTCTTCTATGTGCACTTATCAGTCCCCAATCCGTCCACGGCAGTCGGTGCATCTGAACACGATGACGCTGCCTTTGTGAAGGCGGATCATCGCGACCGATTCGCAGTTTCAAGTTGCCGAGCGCATGCCGTCCACTATTATTTGTAGGCGCAATTGCGCCTTGTAACCATAGCTTCAGTCTCTACGTCATATAGGTGGAGGGAGCTAAGCGATGAACGTTAGCAGTATCCTTAAAACAAAGGGCGACCGTGTCGTGACGGCACGGCCGGACTGGACGGTGTCTGAGTTGTCCCGGCAACTGAAGGCCGAACGCATCGGTGCGTTGGTGGTCAGCGAGGATGATAGCCAAATCGCTGGGATTGTCTCAGAGCGTGATATCGTGCGGTGCCTTGCCGAAAAGGGGGCTGCCGCGCTGGACTGCAGGGTTGATGATATCATGCAGGCCGACGTGGTGACGGTGACGCCGGACGTTGCGATCGAAGACGTCATGGCAACGATGACCGGTCATCGCATCCGCCATCTACCGGTGGTCGTCGATGGCAAGCTTGCCGGCATCATCAGCATTGGCGACGTGGTCAAGCATCGGCTGGAAGCGTTGGAGTCCGAAACCGAAGCCATGCGCCACTATATCGCCGGACACTGACCACGACGGCGATGCGCTAGTCCGGTATCTCGCGGGCGGGCGGCACGATCTGACGAGTGGTGTCAGCGGATCCCTGGTGAAACGATTCGATTCGGATCGCCAGGGTCTGATCGGTGCGTGTGTGGGTGGCCTGCAAGATAAGGTACTATCGGGCGAGTGATGAAGGGGATCGCATGACGGAGAATGCCGCCAAGGACTTCGGCGCGATCGAGGCCGACTATGACTTCTTCATCGCGGCAACCGACGAAGCGGAGCGTGGGCTCGACGCGCTCATTCCCTATATCGACGAGGCCGGCCGGGCTGGGGGGTCGATCCGCATGCTGGACTTCGGTTGCGGCGGTGGCGATTTCTCGACCAAGTTCCTGACCCAGGCGGGCTGGTCGCCCGATCGCCTGATGTTGTCGCTCGTCGAACCCGTCGAAAGTCAGCGTCTTCACGCGGCCGAAGACCTGGGTCGTTTCACCGACGCGCCGATCACGCATTGGCCGGCGTTGCCGGACACGGCCGTCGCGCCCTTCGACCTCATCCTGTCGAACCACGTTCTCTATTACGTGCCCGACCTCGAGGTGACGCTGAAGCAGCTCATCGCTGCTCTGGCCCCTGACGGCATGATGTTGTTAGCCCTCGCGGGCCGCACCAACAGCTTGATTCGCTTTTGGGACTATGCGTTCGACGCGATGGGCAAGGCGATCCCCTACCATCTATCTGAAGACTTGGACGTCACGCTCGCCAGGCTCGGCATCGCCCACGAGCGCGAGACCGTCGCGTACACCATGCGGTTTCCGGACACGCGGGAAAACCGGATGAAGATCCTGCGCTTCGCGTTGGCCGACCACCTAAGCGAGCTGCCTCTGGAGCCGCTCCTGGAACTGTTCGACGACTGGGCCAAGGGCGATCTGATCGACACCCACACCGTCTTCATGCACTACATCATCCGCGCCAAGGACCTCTGATCGCGCTCAACGTCAGGACACCGGTGTCATCTCCGGCAGTCCAACGACACCGTCGCGTGCCAGTTCATCAATCTCGGCGTCACCATAGCCCAGACCCGTGAGCAAAGCGCGCGTGTGCTCGCCATAAAGCGCCGCGGGTGCCTTAGGGCCACCCGGCGTCTCGGAGAACTTGACCGGCAGACCCAGCGTCTGGACCAAGCCGGCCGTTGGATGGTCGAGCGAGACGATCATATCGCGGGCCAGCGCCTGCTCGTCCTGGTGCATGGCGGGTATGGTGTTGAGCGGGCCCGCCGGAACGCCGGCGTCATCAAGTGCGCGCAACCACTGCGCCGTCGTGCGCTTGCGAAAGATGTCATCCAGAACGTCGACGAGTTCGGACAGATGGTCCATGCGCGCCTTGTTGGTGCCGAAGAGCGCCTCGTCGCGCAAGCGGTCATCGTCGATCATGTCGACAAAGCGTTGCCATGTCGGGCCGTTCGCCGCGCCCAAGGTGAGCCAGCCGTCCTTGGTCGGAAACGCCTGATAGGGCGCCGACAGCGGATGGCCGCTGCCCAGGGGGCCGGGGACCTCGTCACTGGAGAACGCAATCGCGGAATGCCAGTAGGTATGAATGATGCCTGCCTCGAACAGTGACGTGTCGACCATTTGACCTTCGCCGGTGCGGTCGCGGTGGTGCAGGGCGGCGCACACACCCATGGCCAGAAGGATGCCGGCCGTGGTGTCGGTCATCGGCGGGCCGGGTTTGACCGGCGGGCGGCCATGACCTTCGCCGGTAATGCTCATCAGGCCCGCCATGCCCTGGGTGATCAGGTCGAAACCGGCGCGATCCGCATAGGGTCCGGAACGCCCGAAACCGGACACGGCGCCATAGATCAGACCGGGGTGCTTTTGGTGCAGGCTCTCCCAACCGAACCCCAGGCGGTCCATCACACCGGGGCGGTAGTTCTCCAGCACCACGTCGGCGTCTGCGATCAGCCGGGCGAGGATCTCGCGCGCCGCTTCCTGCTTCAGATTCAACGGCAGGCTTTTCTTGTTGCGGTTGACGATCATATGCGGCGCCGAAACGCCATTGATATGGTAGGGATCGGTATCGGTGCGGGCTTCGTCGGCCTCGAACGGCACCCGCTCGATCTTGATCACCTCCGCGCCCATGTCGGCCAGCATCAACGCACAGACCGGCCCGGCCAGGATATGGGTCAGGTCGATGACCCGGACGCCTTGCAGCGGTCCATAGCCCGAGCCCTTCGTGCCGGAAGACGCCATCAGCTTCCCCTGAACTCAGGCTTTTCCTTCGTGGCGAAGGCTTCCCGGCCGATACGAAAATCGTCGGTCTCGAAGCACAGATAGGCTTCGTCGCGTTCCCCGTCGCTCAGCGGTGTGGGGTCCAAAAGCCGGTTCACGAACTTCTTGTGCCAGCGCGCCGAGAGCGGCGCTTTCTCCGCAATGTTGCGGGCGGTCTGGTAGGTTACCGCCTCGACCTCTTCATCATCGACGACGCGGTTGACCAGGCCCATCTGCAGGACCCTTTTGGCACCGATCATCTCGCCTTCCAACAGGAACTCCAGCGCGCCGGCCGGGCCGACCAGCCGGGCGAGCGCGGCAATCTCGTGGTGGCTATAGGTAATACCCAGTTTGCCGGCCGGCACCGCGAAGCGCGCCGAACGCCCGGCGATCCTGAGATCGCAGTAAGGGATCAGGCCGAGGCTGCCGCCGACGCAATAGCCTTTGATCATGGCGATCACCGGGTGGCGGCAGCTCGCCAGCCCGTCGCCCCAATTGGCGTCGTAGCTGCGCGCCTGATCGGGGTTGGACCGGGCTTCGCTGAATTCCTTGATGTCGGCGCCGACACCAAAGGCGCGGTCGCCGGCACCGCGCAACACGATGCAGCGGATGCCGTCGTCGGCAGAGAGCTCGTGAAACACTTCGGACAAACCACGCGCGGTCACCTGATCGAGCGCGTTGAGCCGCTCGGGTCGGTTGATGGTCACGGTAACGATGGTGTCGTCGCGCGCGACGATCAAACTCTCGGGCACAGACATGGTTCGCTTCCGGTTATCAGGCGAGACCGCAGTCTGGACCGAGGTCTCACCCACCGGCAAGACGTAGCCAAGGCAAATCTAGAGGATTTTGAAGGCTCCCGGCTGGATCTCGGCCGATCGCGGCTCGTCGCCGCCATCAATGGGCGTGGCCTTGTAGTTTGCGTGGATGCCGTCGATCCAGGCGCGCGCCCGGTTGTTCAGCTCGAACTTCTTGGTCATCAAGCGGCCGCGCGTGATCAGGATTCCAAGATCGGCGCCTTCGTACCGGTAGTCGCCCGGCCCGGCGATACGCAGAAAGAACGCCTCGTTCTCGTTCTCGACCGCGCGGCGATGATAGTCGAAGCGGCCATACTGGACCTCGCCGTTGTCGCGCAAATGCCAGATGCCGGACTGCGGCGCTTCGGTCACCTTTTCGACGGTGTCGGCCGTGTGTTTGATGACCAGTTGTGACCAGCTATCGATGTTGTCGGGGTCCGACCAACGCTCGTTCAGCGCCGCGACGTCGAACTCGAAATCGACATCGCTGAATTCAAGCAAGTGAAACAGGAAGAGCGGCGCATCGGCATGGGCGAAGGCTGCATGGTTGGTCATTGAACTGGCGCCGGTAACGCGTGGGTTCAACTCACCGAGCCAGATCTCATCGGTGTCCTTATCGATCAGAAAGTCGAGTTCGAAGTAGCCACGATATCCTTCCTTGCGAAGCTGTTCGCCGAACTGGAAGGTCAGGTCGCGCGCTTTCAACCGGATGTCCGGCGTAAACGAGTCGGCAAAGATCTCGTTGCCGGCCCAGCCGCCTTTGTAGGGGGTCAGCTCCTTGAAGCCGACGATCTCCGTCATCAGCGGGCCGACTATGGTGCCCGCCTTCGTCGTGCAGCCTTCGATCGCGGCCTGGCGGCAGGCAATGCGTTTCATGATCTTGGTGTCGCCTTGACCGATGATCTCGTTGGCGTGTTCGTTCCAATCCTCTTCATTCTGGATAAAGAAGGTCGTGTGACCGGAATCGCCATAGGCCGTCTGGACGACGAGATCGTCGCCCAATGCGGCCTCGCGCGCGCGCGCGACAAGGTCGCCGTAGGAGGCCAGCGGCGCCAACACATTGGGCACCGACGGCACACCGGCAGCGTTGCCGATCCTGACGGTCTCGACCTTGTGATCGAGCCGGGTTCGAAGGGCGGCATCGGGGAACCAGACATCCATGCCGGCTTGTCGGGCAAGCGATTCGGTCTCTTCATCGAACATCAAGAAGACGGCCTTGGGCTTGCCGCCTCGCTTGTTGATCAGGTTGAGAACGTCGGGATGGCGCAGCAGGTAGTTGTTGATGTCCTCGATCGATTGGAACTCGTCATGGGGGTGTTCTGGCGGGATAAAGGTATTGGGATGACGGCCGTCGTAGCAGTCCAAGTAGTTGATAAATTTGAAGTTTCTCGCCCACTCATCCATGCCCAATAGATTGAAGTTGGTCGCACTGATGAAGTAGATCGGTGTTTCGTTGCGGTGGAAATAGCGACGGATATCAGACAATCCGCGCAGTTTACGCTGCTTCTTCTTGCCAGCCATGAACGGTCTCTCCCTGACGTGCCAGTCGTGCGGATCAGCTCTTGCGCAACCGGCTTGATTGCCTCTTTCGATCGACGCCGACGGTCGGCTTGCGCCCGCGTGAGCCGGACACAACATGACAGTCAGCAGAGCAAGGCCCCTTGTTTAGCCCCGGGGCGTTTTCTTGCTATGCTCAATTTAAGTCAGATCAACTGACGGTCCAATCTGTGATGAGGACATGCTGGAAATGCCTAACCTGACAAGACGGGGGATGATCGGCGCTGTCGCGCTGATGGGCGTCCTGGCTCTTGCAGCCTGCGTCAAGCCGACACCGTATCAGCCACGTCAGGATGGCTACGGTTACAGCAGCACGCAGCTGGAGGCGAACCGTTATCGCGTCACGTTCTATGGCAACACCAGGACCTCACGCGAGACCGTTGAAAACTACCTGCTCTACCGGGCGGCGGAACTGACGCTGGAAGTCGGCGGCGATCACTTCGAGGTGGTCGAGCGTGACACCGAACGCGACGTCAACACGTATACCAGCTACAACGTATATCCCGGTGGCAGCTTGTTTTATGGCTACAGGTCCTACCGCGGGCCCTACTACGGTCCTTACTATGGACCGTTCTATGGTCCGTACTACGGTGCGACCTTCGGCACGGCAACGACGCGCACGACCGAGAAGTTTGAGGCCACCGTCGAGTTTCTGGCTTACCGCGGCCCCAAACCGCCGGATGATCCCTACTCCTATGATGCGCGCGAGATTGTCGCCAACTTAGGCCCGCAGATCCGCTACCCCACCAACTAGCGCTGGCTCATGCGGCGCTTGTGACAATCTCCCAGCCGTCGACATTGGCGCGTTGCCGAAGCTTGCGGTCCGGCTCCACGGCAACGGGATGGCCAACCGCACTCAGCAGCGCGATGTCGTGTCTTGAATCACCGTAGGCTGTCGTCTCCGCAAGCGTGGTCTTTTGTTGCACGGCGAGTTGTTCGGCGATCAGGAGTTTTCGTTCCCGGTAGGGATGATTGAGTGGCGGTGCGGCCAGATAGCGGCCGTTCGCGGTTCGGCACTGTGTCGCGCAGACCGCGTCGACGTTCAGGTGCCATCCCAACGTGTCGGCCAAGAAGTCGGGCGCGCCGGTCAAGAGCACCACGTGGTCGCCTGCGGCACGATGGCTGTTGAGCCGGTTGATCATGTCGGGACGCAGCAACGCAAAGAGCGTCTCCGACGCAAACCGTTCGGCTTCCCGGCAGGTCGTTTCGACATCCAGGTCGGCTAGATAGTCCTTGTAGCGTGCCGTGCCGTGGGGGTCGCTGGCAACGAGAGCCGCAAGGAACGCCCAGCCGCTACGCGCCAGTTGCCGCGGGCCGACAAGGCCCTTGCGCAGCATGTGGGCGAAAAAACGCGTTTCGCTGCTGGGTAGCGGCAGCAAGGTCCCGTCCAGATCGAACAGCGCCAGCCGTGCTATCGCCGGTCTCCCGCCGTTGCGTTTGGTCCGAGCAGTCCGCTACCCATGGCAAACTCGATGATGACCGGCAATCCGCGAACCAGGCAGATGGTGACCGAGATGCCGACAAGAGCGGCAGTGACAAGATTGAACATGCCGTGCCAGGTCACCCACAGGCCCGGATCGACGGCCGGCAAAGGCTGCATCAACAGCACCCAGCCGAAGGTGACCGCTTTGACGGCGCCATAGAAGCCGCGCATGAAACGTCCGGCGACCAGAAACTTGCCGATCGGCGAGCGCATCATGCCGAAGGCTGTCTCGCCGTCGGTGATCGCGCCGTAACGGATCGAATCGACGATGGTGCCGCGCACGATAAAGACGAGCGCGACCCAGATCGGGATCAGGTCGAGATCCGCCAGCACGATCCACAGGACGTACTCGACGATACGGTCGACCGCGATGTCGAAGATCGATCCGAAGGCTGTGGTCTCGTGGCGTTTGCGCGCGACATAGCCGTCCAGGCCGTCGAGCGCGATGATGACGAACAGAAGCGGCATGTTGATGAGTTGCCATGAGGGGGGTGCCTGATAGGCCATGGCGACCAAAACAAACAACAGCCCGAAACGCAGCAGGGTGATCATATTGGCCATGCGTCGCATCTCCGCTGAACCCAAGCACAGCGCCCCCCGCGACAGTCCATCAAGCCTTACATATGGGTGCCCGTCAGCAAATGTCACTCGCCATCAGCTCGCCGCGTCAAGGGCGCCACCGATATCGTCCAGCAGGTCCTCGACATTCTCCAGGCCGACCGACAGACGTACCAAGCCGTCGCTCAACCCATGCTCGGCGCGTTCTTCCGGGCTGTAGGACGAGTGGGTCATGCTGGCGGGGTGCTGCACAAGCGTTTCGCTGTCGCCCAGGCTGACGGCGCGCGTCACCAGATCAACGTGGTTCATGAACGCCAGTCCGGCCGCCATGCCGCCCTTCAGTTCGAACGCCAAGAGACCGCCGCCGCCGGACATCTGACGGCGCGCGACATCGCGCTGGGCGAAGTCCTCGCGCCACGGATAAGACAAGGACGCGATCGCGCGGTGTCCGGCCAGCGTGTCGGCAATACGCATCGCGCTTTCCGAGTGGCGAGCCATGCGAATTTCCAGGGTCTTGAGCCCACGCATGATCAAAAACGCCGCCATCGGTGACAGGGTCGCGCCGGTCAGGTAGCGCAGCCCGTGCTGGCGCACCTGGTGAACGGTATCGGCGGGGCCGACAAGAAGACCGGCCAGCAGATCGCCGTGACCGCCAAGAAACTTCGTCGCCGAATGAACGACCAGATCGGCGCCATGATCAAGCGGCCGTTGCAGGGCCGGGGTCGAGAACGTGTTGTCGACGACCGTGAGCGCGCCATGCGCCCTGGCGATCGCGGAGATGGCGGCAATGTCGATGACGCGAAGGTTCGGGTTGGCTGGCGTTTCGAAGAAGACGACCTTGGTCTTGTCGGTAATGACCGCTTCCAGATTGGCGGGATCGGTCAGATCGGCGAGGCGTACGTCGACGCCGAAACGCGGCAGTCCATGGGTGAAGAACGAGAACGTGTTGCCGTAGACGGTGTGGTCCAGCACCACCTGGTCGCCTGCCGACAGCAACGTCCACATGGTCGCGGTAATCGCGCCCATGCCGGTCGCGAGCGCCAGTGCCGCTTCGCCACCCTCAAGGCTGGCCACCCGTTCTTCCAAAAGTGCCTGTGTCGGATTACGCGTGCGGCCGTAGACAAAGCCCGGTCGTTCGCCGCGGAACATCTCGCCACCGGCTTCCGCCGATTCGAACGCATAGGTCGATGTCATGAAGATCGGCGGCGTCAGCGCGCCGTGTTCGCTTGCCGGGTCGTATCCGTGATGGATCGCCCGCGTCGAAAAGCCGAGTTTTCGGTTATCACCTTCTTTTGTTGCCGCCATGACCTGCCTCTGATTCCTGGAATGCTGAGCGTTAGACCGGATTGGGGGAGGTGCGCAAGCGTCCGCCCTTGACGAACGCTCTGGCGGTGACCAGCTAAGGACGGGCGTCATTCGACCTGAGGGAAGGGAAAACACCATGTCATCCACCGTTCGCCGCCTCTGCGCGGCCGCTGCTTTGGCCGCTGCCACATCGTTGCCTATCGCGGCCAACGCTGATTCGATCGACACCGAGGCCGGCTATCTGCGCTGCGATGTCGAAGGCTCCGTCAGCTTCATCTTCGGCTCGACCCGCGATGTCACCTGCACGTTCGACCCGGTCGGTGACGGTACCGTCGAGACCTATACCGGCACCATCGAACGCTACGGTATCGACATCGGCTACATGGAGAGCTCGGTCATGCTGTGGGGCGTGCTGTCAACCGGTCAGCCGGTGCCGGCGGGTGGTCTCGCCGGATCCTATGGCGGCGTCAGCGCCGAGGTCGCAGCCGGCTATGGTGTCGGCGCCAACGTCCTAGTGTTCGGTGAAAAGTCGCTGGCGCTTCAGCCGCTCAGCGTTCAAGGCGGCGAAGGCCTGAACATCGCCGCGGGCGTTGCCGAACTCACGCTCGAGCATAACTGACGACTAGAGCGCGATCTGCTCTAAGCCCCGGACAGTGTCCCGCCATCGACGGGCATGGCGACGCCCGTCGTGAACGAGGCGCTGTCCGACGCGAAATAGAGGATGGCGTCGGCAATCTCTTCAGGCCGCGCCATCCTTTTCATTGGCGCGTGGGCGTGAGCGGCTTCCATAAAGACCGCCTCGTCCGCGCTCAGCGCGCCGGCGCCGTGCATCATGTCGGTGTCGACGTTGCCGGGACACACGCAGTTAACGCGAACGGCCGGCGCCAACTCCCACGCCATGGCTTTGGTCAGGTTGACGACACCGCCTTTGGCGGCGCAGTAGGCGGCGGCGTTGAGATAACCGACCAGACCCGACTCCGACGCGATGTTGACGATGTTGCCGCCGGACTCGATGAGCGCCGGCAGAGCGGCCTGGGAACAGAAGAAGGTGCCGCCCAGATTGATTGAGATGGCACGTGTCCAATGCGCCTCATCGATTTCGGCAACGGGCGATTCCTCATAGATGCCGGCTGAATTGACCAGCACATCCAGACCTCCCAGCCAGTCGATCGCGCTAGCGACCAAATCGCGGCTGGATTTCGGCTGGCCGATGTCGCCGGTGACCGCTGTCGCCTTCGATGACTGCAGCTCGTCGTGCCATGCGTCGAACGACGCGTCGCTGCGCCCGGCGATGGCGACATGGGCGCCGGCGTTGAGGAACCGCCTAACCGTCGCCGCGCCGATGCCGCGGGTTCCGCCAGTCACCAGCACCCGTTTGCCGTCAAAGGACATCCCGTATCTCTTCGCTGACGAAGGGGAGATCTAACCGGTGCGGCGCCGGCGAAGGTCGCTCGGCACCTGGCGGAAGGCGCGTTTGAAGCAGCGGCTGAAGTGAGACGCATCGGCGAAGCCGCAGTCGTCAGCGATCTGGGTCACCGTGCGCTTGGTATGGGTCAGCAACCAACGGCCGTGCCTCAGTCGCATGGCGCGATAGTAGGTCTGCGGGCTGACGCCAACGCTGCTGCGGAAACTGCGTTCCAACTGGCGAACGCTGGATCCGACGCGGCCGGCGATCTGGTTGATGCGGGGCGGGTTGTTCATGTGCCGCTCCATAATGACAAGCGCGCGTTTGACGCGATCATCAAAGCCGCGGAACGAGCCGTCGACCAGTGGCAGCGGTTGATGGCCCGGGCCTCGGATACCGTCGACCACGAGATGCGGTAGGATCTTCAGCGCGCGATCATGGCCGCAATGGCGGTCGACCAGGATCGCGGCGAGATCGATGACCGCGGTACCACCGGCACAGGTCAAGCGGTCGCGGTCGACCACGACGACGTCGTCACGGACTACGCGAACACGCGGGAACATGCGCGCGATATCGATGTCGTGGTCGCCATAAACGCAACACCGGTAGCCATCCATCAGGCCCGCCTGGGCAAGAACAAACACACCGGTGCCGACGCCGACAAGCGGTATGCCCTGCGCGCCGGCGCGGCGCAGATAGGCCAACATCGCATCATCGTAAACAAGACCGTCGGTCAACGGTCCGCCAACGACGACCAGGTAATCGAATTTGCCGGGCTCGCCGAACGTCTCGTCGGGCGGAATGGCGACGCCGCAACTTGAAGGCACGGGCCTTAGGTCGGCGCCGATCAGTGACCACCGGCAGCGGACCTGGCGGCTGCGTTCGCCGACGTCGCCGGCAATGCGCAAGGCATCGACAAAACCGGCGAAGGCGAGCAGCGTGAAATCCGGCGTTGCGATAAAACCGACGGCAAGATCCGGTATCACATCGTCCGACTGCTCACCGGCTGCGGAGGGGTCGCGGACCGTACCCGGCTGGCCGGGCAAGATCGCCGCCCGATCAACCGCTGAACCATCATGCTGGCCGCGCGCGGCCTTGGTCACGGCACGCTCCTTGATTGGGTTGGATGAGCCCAGTCTATGGCGAGCCACACCACCGGTCGATGGCCCCTTGGCGTCGACGTTCACAATCTATCCCAAGATTTGTACCCAGGCGGCCATGTGACGGGCGGGCGTTGATAAGGGCGAGTGTTCGGCCGCCAACGTTTGTCGATGGCCGCCCGGGTTTCGGCGGATACAGGGTCGCGAATACACCTTTTGGTTGTGATGTGTGTGCGGCCGATTCGGCGCGTGGTGACGGCGTCCCCTTGGGCCCTTGGCGTAGTCCCGATTTGCCATGCCACTTTACGGCCGCCGGCTGTCGCAAACCGGGACGAGCCATGTCTCACGCTGGCACAAAATGACGAGAAACTGGTGCGTCGATTGGCGCCTACGGGGCGTCGATGCGCGGCAACGCCCGGTCGAGGACCGCCGGGCAGTCCTCCCTCGCGTCGGTCAAGGTCATGCGACCGCTGGCGATGTCGTTGGCAAATTCGGCCAAGTCCGCGGGCGAGAGGCCGTCGATCGCGGGATGGCGGCGGGCCAGATCGGTGAACGAGTGGGCGCACCAGGGTGCATGCGCCTTGACGCCTGCCTGACTGCCCACGCGCAGCTTGAGCGCGGCCGCTGCCAATCGAATCAAGGACTTACGGAAAAGCCATGGATCGGAGTCGCGTTCGGCGTCGCGCCAAGCCGTTTCCCAGACTTCATGGGCTTCCCAGAAGTATCCGTTATCGAACAGGTCAATGCCGTAGAAAATCGCGGTCGAAATGTCATCGACATGGGCCAGTCTGTGGCGTCCGGGCGCGGCTCTAAGCGGGTGGGGCGTCTCGCCGGGAACGTAGGCATAAAGGGGAAATTGAAGGGTTGGGGACAACCTAGGCCGGCAAAATAGATTGGTGGTCCGAATCTTGCTCATAATACTTTGGAATTACCTATAATGTGTAGATATGGAGAGAGTCGTGACCTTGCTTCGTTGTCCGGTAATACAACATAATGGTGCGCAATCTGGAGCCTGTGTTTCCGGGATGCGCCAGAGCGCCGCGACAGGAATGACGAGGTCAGCGGGCAGGCGCATCGACTAAACGTAACAGATTGCTAAGGCAATCATCGGTGAAGCAACGTGGGGGCGTTCGTGGACACCATGATGGAAACAACAGGCGACATAGTGGTTATGTCGACGATCGATAGAGTCGGTCGACCCGGCGGTGCGTCATGAACATGATCGACCGACAGTCGGAACATCGCCTTCCGGTGATGAACGGCGAGCGCAAGGTCGTCACCGTTGCCTTTGCCGATATCGTTCAGTCGTCTGAGTTTGTCGCCGGGCACGACCCCGAAGACGCCAACGACCATTTGCTCCCCGTGCTTCAGGCTATGATCGATGCGGTGCACCGTTTCGGCGGCACGGTTAATCAGATCCTGGGCGATGGCATCATGGCGGTGTTCGGTGCGCCGATGGCGCAGGAAGACCACGCGCTGCGCGCCTGCCTTGCCGCGCAGGTCATGCAGATGATGGCGACCCACGCGCTGCGCAACAGCGTATGCACGGCCCTGCGCAATCAGAGTATTCGTATTGGCATCAGTTCCGGTGACGTGGTCGCGCAGACTCTGAAGGGCGACTTCCACACCGAGTACCGGATCGTCGGCGAGACGGTCTATCGCGCGTCGCGCCTTGAGAACGCCGCGACGCCCGGTAGCATTTTCGTTTGCCGCGATACCGTTCGTTTGTCGCGCGGCGCCGTCGAGGCGGAGCCTGTCGGCGCGGTGACATTGTCGACGGAGGCGCGCGCGATCGAGGCGATGCGCCTGAAGTCGGTCGTCACGTCGCACAATCTCTCCGACCGTACGGCGGAGACCGGCGCGCCGGCGCTGGTCGGTCGCCAGGACGAACTGGCTGCCTTGCGCAAACGCCTGGAGGAAACCAAGACGGGCACGGGCGCCTCCATCGTCGTGACGTCCGATGCGGGCGTCGGCAAGTCCAGGATCGTGCGTGAACTCGTCGATGACTTGTCCGAGCGCGAGTACCGGGTCGTCGAGTGTGAACTGCATCCGACCGGTCTGGCGCGACCCAGCGGGACCATTTCGCGCGTGCTGCGCGGTGTGCTCGGTTTGATCGCCGATGACCGCGAAGCGCTGGAGTTCCGTCTGGACCAAATCGACCTGCGTGATCCCATGTTGCGCATCGCGCTCCTTGAGGTGCTCGGTCATGCGGTCGACGATCCCGGTTGGGCCGAGAGTTCACCGTCTGAGAAACTGCGCCTGACAGTTGATGCAGCCGTTTCCGTGATTGTCGATACCGCCCAGGACAAGCCGACTGTCATCGTGCTTGAGGACATCCATTGGGCCGATACACAGACACGGGCTTTCGCCAAAGGGCTGTCTGGCTGTGTAGCGAATACCGCCATCATGTTGCTGGCAACCTCACGCATTTGGACAGAGCCAGTCTGGACGGCGTGGGATGGTGTTGTTGAACGTCGTCTCGAGCCACTGGACCCTGAGTTGACGCAGCGGTTGCTGGATAAAATGTTGGGCGTGCGAAAGGAATTGGCGCACCTGAAGCAACGTCTTGTCGAAATGACGCAGGGCGTGCCTTTCTTCATCGTTGAGTGTGTCCGCAGCCTAAAAGAGACCGGCGCGCTCCAAGGTCAGTTCGGCAGCCATCGCCTTATGGTGCCGACAACCGAAATCCAGATACCCGCGACGGTTCATGGCCTTCTCGCCGCGCGCATCGACACGTTGCCTGCCTCTGACCGTTATGTCCTTTTGTGTGCCGCTGTGGTCGGGCAGAGCTTTGATGTCGGCCTGTTGCAAGAGATCACCGGTCGCAAATCACAGGATGTCCTGATGCAGCTGAACCGGCTGCAGGCGGCAGGGTTCGTCAATCGTACGCGTATTGTGCCGAACCTAGAATTCAGCTTTCAACATGCTCTGACGCACGACGTCGCATACGAGACGCTCCTGAAGAGCCTGCGCCGCGACTTGCACGGCATGCTGATGACCGCGTTGGAACGGCGCCGTTCCGATCAGATGCCGGGTCGCGTCGAGCTCTTGGCGCATCATGCCTTTTGCTCCCAGAGTTGGGCCAAGGCGGTTGTCTATGGGCGCTTTGCCGCGCGGGCCATGTTGTCGGCCTCGCGCAATGCCGAAGCGGCGACTTGTCTCGAACGCGCCATGGATGCTCTGACTCAGCTTGACGACACGAGACGAAACAAGGAGCGGCGCATCGATCTGGCGTTGGATCTTTTCGGCGCCTACCTAACAAGCAGCAATCATGATGCTGCCGATGAACTGCTGACGTCCATCGAGATCACGGCGAAGGAAATCGACTGCGCGCTGCGTCTGGGCCGCATATCATCCGCACGGACGCTCTATTACTGGGTCACGGGCAAAGTCTCGAAGGCGATTGCGACGGGCAAAGATGCGCTTCAGCGCGCCCGACAGCTTGGTGACCCCGCGTTGAAGGTGCTCGGCGGTGTGCGCCTTGGCGCGCTCTACATCGATCGCGGTGACTTTGAAGCGGCGTGTACGCTCTTGAAGTCGTCCATCAACTCGATCCCGCGCGAGCACTATCACAAGCGCTATGGGCTCTTGCCTGCCGCTTCGGTGACGACGCTTGCATCCTTGTCGCGTGGGCTTGCCGAACTGGGTCACTTTGGCGAGGCGCTGGACTATGGCGACGAGGCCATCCAGATAGCCGATGATATCGGCCACGGGTTCAGTCAGATCTACGCCAATCTGTGGGTCGGGAACAGCCTTCTCAAAAAGGGCGACTTCGAGCGCAGCATTCCGTTGTTGGAGCGCAGCTACGAGATGTGCGAGCGCACGTCGGCTGATCTCCTGTTTCCGCGAAGCGCAAGTTCACTCGGCTATGCCTATGCGCGGACCGGTCAGACGGGCGCGGGTCTTGCGTTGCTGACCGACGCCGTCAAGCATGCCGACCGCCAGGCCATCATGGGCAACTACTCCCAACAGCTTGCCTGGCTTGCCGAGGCGGAGTTGGACGCCGGCGAGGC
Organism: Pseudomonadota bacterium; assembly: GCA_039028155.1. Lineage (NCBI taxonomy): Bacteria > Pseudomonadati > Pseudomonadota > Pseudomonadota bacterium. The sequence continues at coordinate 796 of JBCCIS010000054.1, read as the reverse complement.
CAGGGTGGCGGCCGATCACGCGACGTTGGCGTTGGAAGCTGCTGTTGAATCGGGCGAAAAGGGCCTCGAAGCATGGTCTTTGTGGTTGCTGGGTGAAGTGCACAATCATCTGAGCGACCAGCCCGAGCCTCTCGCCGAACGGTACTTCACGAAGGCGTGGGATATGGCCAAGGCACATCGTATGAGCCCACTGGTCGCCCATTGTCATATGGGTCTTGCACGCTTCTACATGCATCACGCTGCGCCTCGAAAGGCGAAGGATCAACTCGATTTCGCCATTTCCACCTACCGTGAGCTCGACATGGGCTATTGGCTCAAGGTCGCTCACACCGAAGCGCTACTGATCGACGATCTACACGAGCAACGGGTTCACTGATCGAGCGCCGATTTCCGCCCTTTTTTGACCTGTGAACCAATTCACAGACGCCCAATAGTCAGCTTGCTACTCCTGCCTGGTCTGCGGTTTCGCACAACTAGGACAGGAGATTGGCTATGGCCAATGCGTATCAGGGCGGGACATACGTTCGTGGTCCCGACGGTGTGCTGTACCGCGTTGAAGCGGGCAGAAGTAGTGAGGTCGTGGACTGTGGCGCCGAAACGTCACACGTCTCACGATCTGAACCCAGAGGTGAATTTGCCGTTAGCGATCACGCCTCGGGTCGTTTCGCGATCGAGCCCGGTGACGATCACGCGGCTGGCCGCTTCGCCATCGAGGCGGGCGACCATGCTTCCGGTCGTTTCGCGATCGAGCCCGGTGACGATCACGCGGCTGGCCGCTTCGCCATCGAGGCGGGCG